>SKPT01000524.1 GCA_007119405.1 Phycisphaeraceae bacterium | reverse complement strand
GACGGCATGCCGCTGATCTGGGCCTCGCGGCTGCGGCGCACGCCGCTGCCCGAGCGCGTCGCCGGCTCGCACCTGATCTGGTCCCTGTCAGCCGCCGCCGCCGAAGCCGGCCGCTCCATCTTCCTGCTCGGCGGCGAGCCGGGCACTGCCGAAGCGGCGGCCGGGATGCTCACGCGTCACGCGCTGGGCCTGCGTGTCGCCGGCACGCTCTGTCCGCCGGTGGGCTTCGAACAGGACGACGCCTTCATTCAGACCATGACACAGGCGCTGGTAAGCGCCAATCCCGACATTATTTACGTGGCACTGGGCTCGCCCAAGCAGGAACGCCTGATCGCGCAGCTCCGCCCGGCGCTGCCGGGCGCCTGGTGGCTGGGCGTGGGCATCAGCTTCAGCTTCGTCTGCGGCCACGTCAGACGCGCCCCGCGCTGGATGCAGCGCCTGGGCCTGGAATGGGTCCACCGCCTGGCCCAGGAGCCGCGTCGCCTGGCCAGGCGATACCTGCTCGAAGGCCTGCCTTTTGCCGCCCGATTGCTCGCCGGCGCCACCCTCCGCGGCCTGACCGGTCGAGCCGGACCCGCCAGCGCCCCAACTTCGTCACGCTCCTAATTCGCCACCGCCGGCATGCCGATCCAGCTAATCGGCCGCCCCGGCGCGGTGGCGATCCTGGCAAATGGGGCAAACCCGGGCGATCAGGGTGAGTCGCTGCCAACGTCCTGGCAATTTCCCGCCCAGCACTCCTTGGTGCGAGCCTTGACGCGGATATACTAAAGCTACCGGGTTCGGGGGTGGGGGCGCACAGCCGCGTCTCACGGAGAGGAGACAGGTCACCGAACAACCGATGCAACTGCAAGCGCCACATCAAGTAGCGCCCGCTGGCGATGGCGATGGATCCGCACCTGCGCCCGTGCATGCCCTCGTCCTGCTTGCCGGCGCGCCCAAGCCCTCGCCGCTGCTCAGCGGGGCGCAGCGCTGCGTCGTGGACCTGCCCTTCGACGAGCGGCGCGACCTGCTCGCCCTCTGGCTGGAGCAGTGCCGCACACTCTTTAACGGCTGCGATGAGCAGCCTTTGCAATTGCGCCTGCTCGCCAACGCCAACGTCCCGTCGCCGCGCCCGCGCAGCGACGAGGAGATGGCGGACCTCGCCCCGTTCGCCATCCGCATCGAGCAGGAGACGACGGCGTACCGAGGCAGCGGCGGAGCGCTGCGTGACGCGGTCGCCGCCCATGACGATGACGATCGCATCCTCGTCGCCACCGCCGGCCAGCTCCTGCTCCACCCGTTGAACGAGCTGGTGGCCCTGCTCTGTGCCGAGGCGGCCGACATCACCGTGTTCAGCCACCGTGACGGCACGCCCGGCGGGCTTTTCTACCTGCGCTGCGGCTGCCTGCGCGACCTGCCCGATCGCGGCTTCATCGACTTCAAGGAGCAGGCCCTTCCCCGGCTCGCGCGGCGCCACACCGTGCGCGTCGTCGAGACCGCCGGCCCCAGCGCGCTGCCCGTGCGCACGCAGCGCGACTACCTCACCGCCCTGCGGTGGTTCCACGGCCACGGCGGCGCTGCGGCGCTGCGCGACCCGTTTGCCGAAGACTGCCACCGCACCTTCGCCATCGTCGAGCCGGGCGCCGCGGTTGCCTCTGACACCCACATTCACGATGCGGTCGTCCTCGCGGGCGCCCGGGTGGAAAGCGGCGCGACGGTGGTGCGCTGCGTCGTCGGCCCGGGCGCGAGGGTGCCGCGCGGCGCCCGCGTCGTGGACGAGATCATCACCGGCCCGAGCCAGGCCAGGGAGCGACAGTGATGTTGCCCAGCGGTTGGCGCCGAAACGGCTGGAGCCACTGGCACTTCATCGCCGCCGCCGCGATGGGCGTCGCGGCCGTGGCCGTGACATGGCCCGCCTGGGCCGACATCTATCGCATCGGCCGGATCGACGAGGAGTCCAGCCACATCTTTCTCGTGCCCATCGTCGCCGCCTGGCTCATCTGGGTGCGCCGCGCCCGCTTCGGGCAGTGCCGGCCGGTCGACCCTTACGTCGGACCGCTGATCATGGCCCTGGGGTGGTTCCTCTCGGCGTACGGGTACCACAACGGCATCCAGTCGTTCTGGCATGGCGGGGCCGTGATCCTGCTGATCGGCGCCGTCGCGACAGTGCTCGGCCGCGAGGTGCTCATGCGCTACCTGCCGGCGGTCATCGTGCTGGGGTTCCTCGTGCCGATCCCCGGCATCATGCGCCAGCAGATCGCCATCCCCCTGCAGACCGCGACCGCCCAGATCACGCACGACCTCGTCGAGCTCGGCGGCGCGACCATCGACCGGGCGGGCAATCTGCTTCAGATCAACGGTGTCGACGTCGCCGTCGCCGAGGCCTGCAACGGCATGCGCGGTGTCTTCGCCCTGGCGCTGGTCTCCTACGCCTTCGCCTTTGGCACGCCGCTGCGGTGGTACGCCCGCGGCCTGATCCTGCTGGCCAGCCCTCTGGTGGCGCTGGTGATCAACATCATCCGGATGATGCCCACCGTCTGGCTCTATGGCTACGCGCCGCAATCCGTGGCCGACCAGTTCCATGACTGGAGCGGCTGGATCATGCTGGGCCTGGCGTTCCTCCTGCTGCTGGCGCTGCTGCACGTGCTGCGCTGGGCGATGATCCCCGTGACCCGCTACACGCTCGCCAATGACTAGAGGACCCCGATGAGCCCCGCCACGCGCTACAAGCATTGGACGAGTTGGCTGGTGCCGGCCCTGGCCGTGGCCATGCTCGCCGGTGTCGCCGTCGAGACGCGGACGCGTCCCACCGCCGAGGACGCCGAGCCGTACCATCGCCACGTGGCCGAGGTCATCGAGCGGGTGCCCTACCGCATCGACGGCTGGGTCGGCATTGACGAACCGCCGCCGCCCGAGGCGATGGCCCTGCTCAGGCCCAACACGATCGTCGCCCGCCGCTACGAGAACATCGAGACCGGCGAGCGCGTCTCGCTCGTGCTGGTGCACTGCCGCGACGCGCGCGACCTGGCCGGCCACTACCCGCCGATCTGCTACCCCGCCCACGGCTGGACGCAGACCCGGGCCGAACCGATCCAGCGCCGGCTGGGCGAGGCCCCCATCGCCGCGATGACCTACGACTTCACCATGCGCCGCGCCGCGGGCACCAGCGGCATGACGGTGGAGAACTTCCTGATCCTGCCTGACGGCCGCATCGTCTCGGAGATGCGCGAGGTCCGCCGCGCCGCCGGCGAGTACACCCGGCGCATCTACGGCGCGGCGCAGGTGCAGCTTGTTTTCACCCCGGACACGCCGGCGGAGCGTCGCGAGCAGATCTTCCAGACCCTGGTCGGCGAGCTCCGCGAGGCAATCGAGGCCATCCGGGCCGGAGAAGTTCACGATGAATCAGCATGACGAGCGTCCGCCCACCGGCCGGGCCGAGGCCGACCTGTTGCCCGGGCCGCTGCTGAGCCGGGCGGACGACGCCAGCCAGGAGCCGGAGGAGTCGCCGCTGCTGCGCATGCATCGGATCATGCGCGGCCGGTATCACTGGGCCATCATTCTCGCCCTCGTGGGGCTGGTCGGCGGCGGCTACGGCGCCGCGCAGCTCTGGGAGCCGGATTACCGCAGCGAGGCGCTGCTTCACTTTACCCCGGTCATTCCGCGCGTGTTGTACCGAACGGAGGAGACGGGCGTGATGCCCCGCTTCGACGCCCACCTGCGCTCCCAGGCCGCATTCATGAGCCAGGGCCGCACGGTCACGCGCGCCATGGAAAGCGAGCTGTGGCAGCCGCACGGTCGCGGCATCTCGCCCGATGCCGTCGATGCCTTCGAGCGCGCGCTCGACGTGCGGGTCGATGGCGAGTTGATCCGGATCCGCTTCAACGACGGCAACCCCGCCCGCGCCCGCGCCGGCGTCCAGGCGATCGTCCGGGCCTACCAGGAGCTCTACGAAGACCAGCTCGACCAGGACAACCCGCGGCGCATCCGCATCCTCGAGGAGCGCAGAACCGCCCTGGAGCGTCGCATCGCCAACCTGCGAGATCGCATCCGCACCGCGACAGGGGAATTCGGCTCGGCCGAGGCCCTGGAGCGCATGTACAACTATCGCCAGGCCCAGGCCGCCCGCCTCGAGGGCAGGCTCCAGGATCTTCACCTGGATCTGGCCGGCGTGGCCTCCGTTCGGGAGCTGATGCGTCAGCGCATCGGCGAAAACGGCATGGACCTGGAGGAGCTCAGCCTCGACGAGATCGCCGAATTTGATCCGGAAGTCCGCCAGTTGCTCCAGCTCCGCCGACAGAAGCTCGAGGAGAAGCGCTACCTTGAGGCCCGCGGTTTCGGCGAACGATCTCGCCAGATGCGAAGGGTGGACTCGGAGCTCGAGGTCATCGCGCAGCAACTCGAGGAGCAGGTCCAGAGCTTCCTGCGCAGTTTCGATCCGGAAGAGTTCGACGGCCAGCAGGGCGCCGTCGCCCAACACGAGCTGCGCCGCCTCCAGGTCGAGCAGCGCGAGGTCGAGCGGATGTACGAGCAGGCCCGCAGCCAGGCCCGTGACCTGGGCGCACGCCATCAGGAGCTGCGCCGGCTGCAGCGCGAGCTGGAGCGCGAGCAGGGCCAGCTCGAACTCGTCGAGCGCCGCCTCGAAGAGCTCGATGTCGAGTCGGGCATCCGCAGCCGCATGTCCGTCGTCACCGCCTACACCGACCCCGTCGCGCCCTACAACACCGGCTCGCGGCGGCAACTGGCGCTGTTCGGCGGCGTCGGCGGGGCGAGCCTCGGCTTCGGGCTGGTGCTGGGCCTGGGCTTTCTCGATCGCCGACTGCGCTCACCCGCCGACGCCGCCCACAGCATCGGACGCGTGCCCCTGCTCGGGCTCCTGCCGGCCATGCCCGAAGACCTGGCCGACCCCGAGCAGGCAGCCATCGCCGCCAACGGTGTGCATCACATCCGCACGCTGCTCCAGGTCGGGTCCAGAAAGTCCACCGGCGGCAACGTGTTCGCCATCACCAGCCCCGTCTCGGGCACCGGCAAGACCAGCCTCACCATCGCCCTGGGCCTGTCCATGGCCAGCGCCGGCTCGCGCACGCTGCTGGTGGACTGCGACTTTGCCGGTGGCGGGCTCAGCCACCGCATGGGCGCGATCATCCGCCGACGCATCGGCCAGATCCTCGTCCAGCAGGGTTACCTCAGCGCTGAGCAACTCGACCAGGCGCTGGAGCATGCCCAGCAGCAGGATCTGCGCCTCGGCACGGTCCTCGTGCAGCGCGGGCTCGTCCAGCAGGAGCAGCTCGACAAGGCGTTGAGCTTCCAGGAACACGCCCGCCTGGGTGTGCTCGACGCCCTTGCGGGCGAACCCGTCGGCCACTGCATCGCCGACAGCGGCATCGCCAACCTCTCGGTTCTGCCGGTCGGCTCGGCCAGCGCCGCCGACGCCAACCAACTCTCGCCCGAGGCCCTGGGCCGCGTCCTCGATGCGGCGCGCAGCCGTTTCGACACCATCCTCATCGACACCGGGCCGGTGCCCGGTGCCGTCGAGGCCTCCATCGCCGCTTGCGTCGCCGACCGCGTCATCCTCACGGTTTCCAAGGGCGAGCAGCGGCCGGCCGCGGAACGCGCCGTCGCGCACCTGGGAACCCTCGGAGCCTCGATCGCCGGGCTCGTGTTCAACCGCGCCGACGAGGCGGACTACCACCAGACCAGCTTCGCCGCGCTCTCGCGCTCGCGGAGCACACAGAGCGGCGCCCCGCTGGCGACCGGCACAGGCAAGGGCCATGGCCGTTTCGGCCCGATCGCCGGTTCCGTGGCCAATGGCCACAGCGCCGGCAACGGCCGCGACGAGCCCGGGGAGCAGACATGATCCTGACCACCGAACAGCCACGGTTCGCCGAGGCGGCCGTCGCCGCTGGCGAGGCCATGCCCACGCTCTGGGGCCTGACGCCCGTGCAGCTGCATGACCGCTTCTGGGCGGCGCGCGGTGTGCAGGCCGTGCGCCTCGGCGAGCGCACCGAGCTTGTGCCCCATGCCGAGCTGTTCCTGCTCACCACGCCCGCCACGCTCGTGCTCTTTCGCCTGGCGCCGCTGATCGACCGCCTCAGTTGGGAGCAGCCCGAGCTGCTCTGGCTGCGCCTGGCGCACAACCGGGATCGGGACTACCGCGAGTACGCCCTGCGCGACAGCCGGGGCCAGTTCCTCCGCTTCGAACGCCGCTACGCCGGTCAGGAGACGCGCATTGGTCGCGTTGCGCTGACGAGCGAGCGCACCATCGCCGAGCTCTGGCAGCGCGCCGCCGACCCGCGCCAGGGCTGGGCCCGGCTGCGTCGTGCCACCTTCCGCCGACGCCGCGCCAGCGCGGCCATCAACGGCCGCGTCTACCGCGCCGCCGACCCCCACGAACTGATGCAGAGCGTCCGGGACCTGGTCGGCCTGTGGAAGCAGCCTGACGCCACCATCAACCGCGCCCGCTCCGGCCCGGGCGAGATCTGGCGCGACACGACCGTCACCGTCCCGCGCGGCATCACCGCCGTCGGCCCCGTCTGGATCGGCGCCGGTCGCCGGCTCGACGCGACGGTCAGCCTCGTCGGCCCCACGGTCCTCTGGGACGACCCCGGCGCCCGTCCCGAGGCCGAGATCCTCGCCTGGGACGAGATCGAGCCGAGCCAGCGCCTCGGCAACCCCGCCGCGCCCCGGCCCGCTGGACCGACGCGCGGCTTTGGGGGCAAGCGCTTTTTCGACATCACCTTCGCCGCCCTGGTGCTGCTGGTCACCGCCCCGCTCTTTCCGCTGGTCATGCTCGCCACCTGGCTCGAGGACGGTCGGCCGTTCTTCTTCGTCCATCATCGACAGGGCCGCGGCGGGCCGACGTTCCCGTGCATCAAGCTCCGTTCGATGCGCAAGGACGCCGATAAGATCAAGCACGAACTGCTCGAGGCCAACCAGGTCGACGGCCCGCAGTTCTACATCGAGGCCGACCCGCGCCTGACCCGCGTCGGCCGCTTCATCCGCAAGACCAACATCGACGAGCTGCCCCAGTTCGTCAACGTGCTGTTGGGACAGATGAGCGTCGTCGG
>SKPT01000062.1 GCA_007119405.1 Phycisphaeraceae bacterium | reverse complement strand
GGCCATCTCCGCCTCACGCCCCAGCGCCCGCTCGGCCGCGCGCATCGCGATCACGTCCGCGTGGATCGCCCCCGGCACGAACACCGGCTCGAGCCCGTGACGCGGCCGATACCCCCACACCACGCCGCGGTCCTCGGCCACGTCGAAGCTCGGCAGGCGGTCGCCCAGCGTCCCGGCCCGGTACGCCGACTCGCCCAGGTGCAGGTAAAGCTCCGCCGCCGACCACCGGCCCTCAAGCCGCGCCCGCTCGACCAGCGTCTCATACGCCCGCTGCACCACCCGTCCCGTCCGCTCGCCGATCTCCTCGCTCTCGAGCACCTCCCGCACCGCCGGCAGCGCCTCGGGGTAGCCGATCTGTGCCAGCACCTGCGCCACGTGACGCTGCGGCACCGGCTCGAGCTGTGGCAGCGCCACCGCCAGCGGCTCGACCAAAGGCCGACCCACGCTCACCATCGCGTTGACGATGTAAGGATGCTCGCGCTCGCGGTCCCCGTCCTCCAGCGCGGCAAGCATCTGCGGCGCCGCGAACTGGCCCGCCGCCCGCAGCCGCTGCGTCGCGTTCTGGAACGGACGACGACCCTCACGCAGCATCGCGATGTTATCGGCGATCCGCTGCGGGTCCCGGCTCTGCTCGACCTGCCCACGCTCCAGCGCCCGGCGAAGCTCCTCCGCCAGCTCCGTCAGACCGTCCATCCGCCCGGCCCGGTCCAGGTTCGGATGGTAGTCCGCGTAATCGCTGGCCTCGGCGATCTGGAGCAACTGCTGCGGCTCGACCTGCTCCAGCAGCGCCGTGCCCGCCGCCTGCGCCAGGTCCGGCCGGGCGATCAGCACGTAATGATTGAAGTCCGCCCACAGGTCGGCCGGCTCGGCCTGCGCCTGGGCGCCGGGCAGCGGCGAATACGCCAACGCCACCAGAAACAGCCCCAGCCCCAGGAACCGCAAGCGTCGCGATGCCGACATAGGTTGCACTCCACGATGAAAGCGAGATAAGCCGCGCACACGGCCGGCGCAATCTATCCCCTGCCCCCAACACCGTCAAGCCGGGCGAGGATTGGGGCGTTCGAGGGTCGAAATGGGAGATCCGCCGAAAACACCGCCTCCCCCTTGCTGCGTCGCGCGGCCGGGCGGGCGGCGAGGTTTGCGGAATGGGGTCTTCCGGCTTTCCCGCCCGCAGCCCCTCGACCCGTCGCCGCGTACCCCCACCTTCCCCTCGTCCGCCCCGCTCGCTACACTGGCCCGCCTATGACCGCCACGCTCGCCTACGAAGGCTTCAACGTCTACGCCGCGATCGGCCTGCTGCTGGTCATGGGCATCTTCTTCGGCGCCTTCAACGTCCTTGCCTCCACCCTCCTCGGCCCGCAACGCCAGGGCAAGGTCAAGGGCATGGTCTACGAGTCGGGCATGAACCCCATCGGCTCGGCCCGCCGACGCTTCAACGTCCGCTTCTACATCGTCGCCATGACCTTCCTCCTCTTCGACGTCGAGATCGTCTTCCTCTATCCCTGGGCCGTCACCTTCCCCAGCCTCCCCGGCGACCATGAACTGACCCCCCTGTTCATGGCCCGCATGCTCTTCTTCGTCCTCACCACCATCATCGCCTTCATGTACGCCTGGCGCAAGGGCGTCTTCCGCTACGACTGACGCGCACCGGCTCCATTCCTGAACGAGCGCAGCAGCAAAGGCCGAGGGGCGGGGGCCGCGCCCCGCGGGTCGCCGGCCTCAACGCTTCGCGGCAACCCGAGCCTCGAACCCCGAACCGGCGACTTTGCCCGTCACCGCGGCGCCACTACAATACCGCCCGACCTCGCGTCCCCGTCGTCTAGCCAGGTCCAGGACATCAGGTTTTCATCCTGAAAACGGGGGTTCGAATCCCCCCGGGGACACTTGACTTATAAAAATCGGGGCGAGCCGGCGCAACCTCGGCGCAACCTGGGCGAGCGGGCGCAAAAAACCCCCAGCCACGGGCGCCGGGGGAGGGGGGGTGTGTCTCGGGTTGTCGGCCGGCCTCACCGCCAGCGGTCGGCCTCGTCGCGGGCCTCGCCCAGCATGAGCCGACAGGCGTGGACGGTCGCCCGCAGCATGTTCAGGCGACAGAGCACCGCGCCCGGCGGGTCGGCCAGCCGGGACAGGTCGCGGACCTCGGCCACCAGCTCCTTCTCCACGTCGGCGAGCTGGCCGTCGGAGTCGCTGAGCACGTCGAGCACGGATTGGCGATCGGGTTGGGGTCGGCTCATGCGTCACCGCCCTTCACCGCCTGGGCCTGCTGGCGTGCCCAGCCCTGCGGGCAGGACCGCACCTCGCCCATCATGCCCACGAGCACGTAGACGCCCGTGCCGCCGAACCTCGCCAGACGCCAGTAGTGACCGTGATGGCCGTCGCGTGGATGCCCCACGGTCCCCTCGTGCACGAACTCCGCTCCGATCGGTAGTGGCCATGCCATGACCGTCTCCCTCGCCGGCAGGTGCCGGCCCGTCAGTCGCGCGCAGCCGGCGGGCGCGCGGTGGCGGTGGCCGTGCGATGTGTTCGCTGGGGTTGGCGGGGGCGCGCAGTCGCGCGCGTCGATGTGTAAGATTCTGCCAACCATCGGCGAGCTAGTACCTCGCGGGTGGCCAGGGCCTCGGTGTGAGCTACGCCTCGCGCCGGGGCCCGCCTCATTTGTGGGGTCCATCCTGCCCCGGCCGGCCCCCGGCGTCAAGTCCGTCGCTGTAGGTGCCCTAGAACGCCGTGTGACGGGCCGCAGCGTCAGCCGGGTATCGGGGTGCTCATTACGACTACTCCGGCAGGTAGGACTTGATCTGCTCGACCATCTCGGGCGGAATGTCGGGCATCACCGCAAGCTCAGCCGTGAGCCGCTGAATCCGACGAAGTAGTGCCGGCACCGCCGGGTCGTCGTTTACGTGGAACTCGATCACCGCTGCCAGGATGCGGGCGAACTCGGGGTAGAACTGCTCGCGGACGAACTGCTCCGCCGCCACGTCCGCATCCGGGCCATCCATGCCGCCGTGCTCGGCGATGAAATCCCCCAGCCGTTGCCGGGTCTGCTGAAAGTGCAGCGTGCTCGTGGCGTCCAGTGCGTTGATCGCCAACTCCGCCACCGTGCGATCCGTCCTGCCCAACTCGCGGGCCATGTCCAGCAGGTAGCGGGCGGCCAGCGTCCGGGACTTGAACGCCTGGGCTCGCTTCAAATCGTCGGGGTCGTCACTGTCGCCGGCGTGCAGGTAATCGACCACGGTCGCCACGTCGTCGGCGTCATAGGGGGGGGTACGGCTCACGGGCCAGTCGGCACGCTTCACCCGCCGGCTGATGGTCGACCGGTCCGCGCCCACGGCGCGGGCCAAGTCGGAGAGGCTGTTGCACACCGACTCCGCTGCAACGCCCGCCCCGCCCGCTTTGTCCGACTTTTTACGGGGCATGTGGTGCTCCGTTGCGTTGCACAAGAAATCGTGAACTTATCCGGGGTGAACAAACGCGACTCGCTTAACCGAGACCCGTCGCCGGCCAGGAAGGACCCACCGGCGGGCCTGCCAATGCCCTCGCCCGCGTTGCCACGGGCGGGAGCGTAAGCCGCAGTGACTCGCCGCCGGCCACCACGCGGAGTTTCCGCGACAGCACGGCGGACGGACGGTGGTGTGCGGCACGCCCATCGAGCCGACGGCTGGCTGAGCCGTTGGAGCTGCCATAACGTGGTCGCCGGTTGCCGCCGACATGGCCGGGGTGAGAAAGCCCCGCTCGCGGATCGATGGTTTGGGCTGGTGATGATCATCGTCGTGTAAGGAGCGCCAGCTCGGAGTCGTCCATATGGTGATCGTACTGGTGAGCCCTGAGGCAGATGGCCACGCCGTTGGCGCACCGCAGGCAGATCCGCACGCTCGGGTACGCCAACTCGACCACGAGCGCCGCGTCCGGCTCGGTCTTGTTGCACAGTGCACAGCGGAAGGTGTCGCTGTCAGGTGTGGCCATTGGTGGTCAGCTCCCGATAGATGTTTCGCACCAACCGGCTCGTGGCGCCCGCCTCTTCGAGCGGGGCCAGCAACTCGCGGAGCCTGCCCTCGACGCCGGCCCACGCGCGCCGGTCACCGGCCTGGCTCAGCTTCGCCAGCTCCGCCTTGCCCTCGGTGATGGACTTCGGCTCGCGACCATGCACCGACTCGAGGATGTGCTCGGCCCGCTGCACGCCCGCCGCCTCGCGCTGCGCCTCGTCGCGCTCACGCTGGGCATCGGAGAGCATCTGGTCCAGACGGTCAAGCTCGCGCGAACGCTCGGCCTGTGCGTCCAGGAGCTTTTTCTCGGCTTGCGTCAGGCGCGCGCGAACCTGCTTCGCGCCCTCGACTTCCTCGGCCGCGTCGAGCACGCGGCGCACACACTTGACGTGTAAATCGAAGTCCTGCCCGAGATCCTGGCCGCGCCGGCGAAGGTCGCGCGCCCCAGTCTCATCCTCGCCGCCGGCCGCGAGCCATCGCGCGATGTCGGACGCCCACGCGTCTTGCGCGTCGCGAAGGGCCTCTTCGCGGTTCATCCAACGTGTGGCAACACTCATCTGCATTGCTATGTCTCCAGGGGTTAGAGGCGGACGCCGCACAACGCCAAGGCGCGCATCACCGCGAAACGATCGTCAGGCGACGCCGCCTTGATGTCGGCCTCGATGTCGCTGCCGTAATCATCACGGTACTGCGATGCCACCGCCTCCTTTGGGGGGTGCGGGTCGTTGAGCCGGCTGCGGCAGCCGCGAATCCGGCCGTAGATGTCTTCGAGTCTCAGGTTGCCCATGTCGTGAACTCCGTTGTGGGGGTGTTGAACATCCATCTACCCTAGCACGTGGTCAACCGGCGCCTTCCAATATTGGAGACTTCTCCGCCAGCACCTTGAATCGATCGTGGCATGAGCCGCACTTGACGTACCGCTCGATTCGCTCGCCGAATCCATCACAGCGGTAGTGTGTGCCGCCGTCGCTGCGCAGACGGATCGACCCGCAGCGGGGACACGACGGCGCCTCGACGATGATGGTGCGCCGGGGGGTCACCGCTCACCCCCCGACCAGCGCTCCCAGCCGTGAACCCACGAACCCGGCGTCGGCTCTGGCCGGCGCGGGTCGCGGCGGATGCTGAATTGCCGGCCACACTCGCGGCAGCGCATGTACCACAACAGGCCGTGCTCGCGGTACCTCTCGCATCCACCAGCGCCGCATGAGGGGCATTCATATTTCGCCATCACTACAACTCCGTATTTGGACAGGGGTTGGACGCCCGGACTTTCTGTGGCGAAACCGCGACTCGCTGCACCGTAGGCGGCGTCCGGCCTGATCCAGGACCCGTCGCCGCGTCGTGCATCCGCCGCTGGTTCGCCCGGCACGTCTCGCCGCCGACGGTGATGGCGGTGCAGCGGAGCTGGTAGTCACGCAGGAGCCGTTTTAGCGCTTGGCGTAGGCGATGCTCCGGCGTGCGGCCGTATTGGTCGGTGGTGCCCGGCGTTGTCAAGGTCAACTGGAACACCCGGGAACATGTTCCACGGCATTGTTCTCTATACATAGGAAACTCCCGCGCGTACGCGAGCAATGGTCAGGAACATGTTCCTAGGTGTTCCACCCCGTCATTCGAGCCCAATTCCACGGTAGACGGTCCTCTTGTTGGCCCAATTCGGACGTGACGCGGCCAGGGTCGGCATCGCCGCCCGCAGGTCGCGGCGGAAGGTCGTGTCCGTCGTGATGTGCTCCCAGCCCTGTTCCTCACACCACGTCCGCCATGCCTTGTAGATTTCGTCCGCCTCCACCATGGCCTCGGGGGACAGGGTGCACCGTTCCCGGATGAACGCCCCGATGGGCGACGCCAGGTCCTCAAGCTCCCGCACCGCCTCGCGGCTTGACTCGGGCATCTCGAACCGCCCCCTGGCCGTCAGGCTGTGCAGTCCCCGGATCGCCCACAGCAGAATCCCCGGCAGCTCCTCGACCAGCTTCTCCGTCAGACGTGGATCCTCGCGCCCATAGAACGACTCGCGCAGCGTGAGCACGATGAACCGGGACGCCAGGGCGCCGCTCGCGTCGTCGAGGCGGGGCAGCTCGTTGGTGAGGATGAGGAACCGTGTCGGCAGTTTCACCGTCACGTCCGGCAGGAACTTTCGAGGCACGCTCACCGCATCCTCACCGCTGATGGACAGCAGCCGCTCGGCGATCGCGGCGGTGTCGCTGCCCCTGCCGAGCCTCGCGTCACTGATGACGGCCAGCAGCCTGCCCAGCAGCGGTTGCAATCCGAACTGGTGCCCCAGCCCGCTCAACGTCGGGCCGCAGACGTTGGCCTCGCCCAGCAGGCGGCGCAGGATGCGATAGATCGTGCCCTTGCCCGATCGCTTCGGCCCGCACAACAGGAATATCTTCTGGAAGCTGGTGTCGGTGGTCAGCAGGTAGCCGAACACCTCCTGCAACGTGAAGATGCTCGCCGGGTCGTCCGGCCACAACTGGTTGAGGAACTCGTGCCAGCGCTTGGGCTCGCCAGCGTCGGCATTGAATGGGAAGCCCAGCGCGTGATGCGCCCAGAACAGCGGGCTCGGCTCGTGCAGCGTCATGGTGGGAAGGTGCAGCAAGCCGTTTCGCATCGGCAGCAGCTCGTCGGCCGGCGGATCGCACCGCCCATCCAACCAGGAGGGGGCCTGCACTGTCTCCGGCAGATTGCACACGGCGCGCAGCGCGTCGATTATTTCGTCCACCTTACGCTTCGTCGGCTTAAACGGCTCACACCCCGTTTCGCCCTCCTTCAGCGGCACCTCCACCCTGCACGCCTCACAGAACCGGTAGACACTCGCCCGCACCGACGCGCCGTCCCACGGCTCGTATGCCATGCCGGCGTAGCGGTAGAACTGACCGGCCTGGGCGTGCAGCGTGCGCGTGCTCTGGTAGGTGTGGTGGGCTTCGACGAACCGACGCGCGATGTCGAGGGGCGCGGACGGGTCGAGGGTGATCGGCTCGTGCGCGCGGTCGTTGCTGAACTCGCTCTGAAAATACACGCTCAACTCATCGACCGTCGCGCCAAGATTCTTAGCCGCGAACGCCAGGGTGT
>SKPT01000319.1 GCA_007119405.1 Phycisphaeraceae bacterium | reverse complement strand
TCCGCCGTCAACCGTCACCGGCGCCAGCAACGTCGCCGTGCCCCCGATGCCGAACTCCACCGGGCTCGGCAGGACGACGGCGGACCCGAAAAGCTCGTCGACCACCGCGTCAACGCCCACCATGCGATCGCCGCCAACCTCAACGGTGCCCGTCGTGAAGTTCAACTGCCCCGGCCCGGTGCGATCGTCGAAGCGGATGGCGCCGCCGTGCACATTGACCACGCCTTCGTCCCAGATCCTGAGCAGCCCTTCAATGTAAAGGGCCGCCCCGGGCCCGATCGTCACCGAGCCTGCCCCACCCGCCTCCTCCTCGTCGCCGGCGACGTAGAACGACCCGTCGGCCGTCCAGCTTGCGTTGGGCCCGATCATCTCAACGTGTCCGCTCGAACCCGTGCCCCGCCCGATGTGGACGTCGGTGTTCGAGAGGTGTCCGCCATGCGCGATGCTCAGGACGCCGTGGCCTGCCCCGGATCCTGCCGTGAGGCGGAAACCGATCCGCAGCGAGCCGGTGTTGACCCATGATGAGCCTTCACCCATGATCGTGACGTCCCCATCGCCGCTTGTTCCGATGCTGCCACCGGTGCTGACGACCTCGGCGCCGTCCTGCACGCTCATGCTCCCACTGCTTGTGGCGCCGACGATCACCCTGGACGTGTTGGTCCAGGAGGTGTCCTGTCCGCTGACGTTGACCACGCCCGAACCCGAACCGGGCGGATCGTCCGTCGAGCTACCGATGCTGCCGCCGTTGCTCGATACCGCGGCCCCCTCTTCGATCACGAGTGTCCCTGTGCCGCGGTGCCCGACGAACAACCTGCCCGTGGCCTGCCACGACGAACCCGCGCCCGTGACGGTCGCGCTGCCCGTCGAGCCGCTTTGGGAACCGACGGTGGCGGAACCACTCGAAACAGTTGCTCCGTCGGCGATGGTCAGCGAGCCGGCCCCGGCCTCGGCGAAAGTGTGGGTGCCTTCGCCGCCGATCGTCAGCGTGCCGTTGTTGGTCCAGTGCGATTCTGCGCCGGTGACGGTGACGGCATTGGCCCCGAAATCACGAGTGCCGATGACGCTGCTCGTGTTGACCACGCCCGCGCCGTCCTCGATCGCCAGCGTGCCGGTACCCTCGAAGCCGACGTAGAGCGCGCTGCTCAGCTCGACCTGCGCCTGATCACCCGTGACATGCAGCGTGCCGCTGCTGTCCGGCTCATTACCGAGGCGAGCCTGGACGCCCGTGATCGCCCCGCCGGCCAGGACGAGCGATGCCTGGTCGCCGCTCTCATCCCCGATTGCGATCGACGCATCCGTCGGGTCGGGAAAGAGCAGGTCCGGAACCGACGCTGTGGGATTGGTGAGCGCGTACGTGTGCGCAATCCCGCGGAACATCAGATCGAACGTCACCGCGCCGTCGTGGAGCCGCAGCCGATCGTTGTCGTGATCGGCGTCGAAATCCACGGTGAATTCGCCGGGGACGTTGAAAATCGCGAACTCCCCACTGCCGGGCGGGGCACCTTCGCTCCAGAAGCCGGGGGCGCCGAACGTCCCGTCGACGCCCTCGTCCCAGAAGTGCTCATCGCCGTTGTGCCCGGCGTGGCCCGTCGCGGCAGCGGCCAGGAGCGTGACTGCCACCAGTGCCAAAGCCAGGCGGTGACGGGGGCGCTGGCGGTGGTGGCTCGGGCCGTGGGGGCCGGTCGGGAAAGCGAAGTGGCGCATGATCTGACCTCCCGCTGACGGCCACGAAGCGGCGTGCCCCGACCGGGGCACCGCCACGTGGCCACGAGCCTTGAGCACGAGATGTGGCACGCGGTTGCGACGATCCCCCTGGCAGGAAAGAGCAGAACCCGGCTTCCATGCCACAACCGACAGGAGACATGCATCCGGGGGCCCGATGCCACCAAGCCAAGAGTTGACTCCCGGCCGGCCCGATGCTGATCATGCCCACCTCCAAGGTACACAACCGCCTCGTCGAGGAAAAGCTTTTCTTCGGAAACGAGGAGGTCACAGGCTCAGATCCTGTCACCCCGATTCGCAACAAGTCTTGCCGACACCGCAACTTGCGGTGGACCCGCCAACGTGCCGGCCCAACCCGGAGCGATTCTGCACCTGCGCCCGCTGCGGCCGCCGGCTCAAGCACAGGACGCGGCCGGCGGGGCAGCGGTGTCCGGAAAGGACGTGGTGATCTGACGCGGCCGTTTGTCGGCAGGGCTTGTGTAGGAACCGGTTCGAGATGTGTCTTGTTGTCTCTTGATTGGTGCGCCGACCTTGGTGCGCTTGACGCGGCTCGGAGCAACTGAAGGAGAACGCGTCTGCCCTGGTCACAGCACGCCGTGGGTGTCGTAAACCTCCCGCAGGCGCTTGCCGGCCTGGAGTTCGCGGCGGGAGGCGGACTCGCTGGCGACCTTGTCCTTGGCCCGTCGCAAGACCTCGGCCTCCACATCGCGCGGCACGACGACCACACCATCAAAGTCGGCGAAGACCAGCTCGCCCGGCCGCACCAGCACCTCGCCACAGCGCACCGGCACGTCGTAGGCCATCACGCGTGCCCGACCCATCGAGTCGAGAGGCCGAATGCCGGCATAATACACCGGGAATCCCATGTCGATGATGCGCAGACAGTCACGGATCTGGCTGTCGCACACGCAGCCGACCGCACCGCGCGCCATCGCCGCCGCAGACATGAGCTCACCCCACGGCGCGTTGGTGCCGCTGAAGTCGGTCGAATGGATGACCACGTCGTTGGGCCGCAGCGCATCCATCGCCTCGATCTCCAGGCCGTACGGATCCTCCTCGACAACGTAGTCGGTGTCCATCCAGCGCAGCGTGCGCGCCCGGCCGACGAAGCCGCAGCGGCGGATGTCCGGCAGCAGGGGGCGCAAACGCTGGTGCATCGCCTGCTGCCGGTAGCCCAGCTCGTCGAGGATGTCGCAGACGACGGGCACGTAAAGCTGCTCGCGGATGAACTTGAAGGTCGCATCATCTGTTTCGGTCATGGTCGATCCTGTCACAAGGCGCGGTTACGCGTCGGGCCGCGCGTCGGTGGTCAGCAGCCGGGCCGGGTTGCCGGCCACGGTGCTCCCGGCCGGGACGTCCTTGAGAACCACGGCCCCCATGCCGACGACGCTGGCCGCGCCGATGTTTACATGCTGGCGAACGCTGCACGCCTGACCGAGGTAGGCGTTGTCGCCGACCTTGACGGACCCGGCGAGTGTCGCCCCGCTGCACAGGGTCACGTTGTCGCCGAGCTGGTCGTCGTGGTTGATGGCGGCGCCGGCGAGCATGAACAGACGATCGCCGACGCACGCGCCGGCACCGATGAAGGCATGCGGGTAGACGACGCACCCGGCCCCCAGGCGGGCGCTGTGGGCGACCATGGCGGTGGGGTCGATGAGCGTGGCCCAGCGCTGGCGGGGCACGTCGATCGCGTCGCGGAACTCGTGGTCGAACGCCAGGTGGCACGCTTCGTGCCGGGCCAGCACCGCCGCGCCGCCGAGCACCGCAAAGCCGGTCGCCGCGATGGCGGCGTGCCCCGGGTGGCCCGCCGGCGCGACGAAGCCGACGAGCGCCCACGTAGGCTTGGCCGCGTTGATGCGCTCGACGAGCTGCGCCATTTCAACGGCATGCGGTCCGACGCCGAGGATGATCAGCGGCTTCATCATGCGGTGTTCGCGGCAGGGCCAACGTCAGGCCACGCGATACGCGGCGACGACGTCCTCGTTGATCTCAACACCCAGGCCCGGCCCGGTGGGCACGTCCAGCCAGCCGTCGCGCATCGTGAGCGGCTGCACGCACAGGCGACGCAGCAGCGAAGCCGAGGCGACATTGTACTCGATGAACGTGCCGTTCATGAGGTAAGCGCTCAGGTGCAGGGCGCCGGCCTTGAGCACGTCGGAGAGCCAGGCGTGCGGCACGCATTCGATCTGCATCCGCGTGGCGAGGTCCGCCACCTGCCGCGCCACCGTCAACCCGCCGCAGCGGCTGAGATCCGGCTGAAGCACGTCAACGCACCCGCGCCGCGCCAGGCGCTCAAAGTCGTCGTAGCCCGCCGTCTGCTCGCCCGCGGCCAGACGCAGCGAACGGGTGTGGCGCGCAAGCTGGGCGTACCCGTCGACATGCTCCGGCGGCAGGAAGTCCTCGAGCCAGTAGACCTCCAGCGCTTCCAGAGCGTCAATGACGCGGCGCCAATCCTTGAGCGAGCGATGCCGATACAGATCGCGTTGTGACTGCCCATGCCAGCCGCCGTCGACCATGAGCGTGACGTCCGGCCCCGCTTCTTCGCGCGCCGCGGCGACGAGCGCCACGTCGCGCTGCACGTCGCTGCCGAACACCCCCCAGCCGAACTTGATCGCGTCGAAACCCTGGGCGAGGTAGCCGGCGACGGCCTGCTTCATCGCATCAGGCGTGGGGCGGAAGAGCGTCGAGGCGTAGACGCGCACGCGATCACGATACTTCGCCCCCAGCAGCCGCCAGACCGGCTGCCCGATCGCCTTGCCGGCAACGTCCCACAGCGCCAGGTCAACGCCGCTGATCATCTGCATCCCCGCGCCCGCCCGGCCGTAGTAGCTCATGCAGCGATACATCTTCTGCCAGAGCCGCTCGCGCTGGAACGGGTCCTCGCCCACCAGCGCCGCCCGCAGCGACTCAAAGCCGATCTGCCCGCCCGAGGGCGCGTCGACGATCGCCTTGGCAACGTGCGGCTGAGTCTCGACATCCGCCCAGCCCTCGATGCCCTCGTCCGTCGTGACGCGCAGCAGCGACACGAAACGCACGCCATGCGCCTCCGTCGCCTGCCAGGGGTCGGGGTAGTCCTTGCCCGTGTCGAGCACGTACGCCTGAACGTCGACGATCTTCATGGCAGGCCCGCTCCTCATCCATCGCTCATGCGCCGATGCCCAGCAGGCCGAACGCATCACGATGCAGGATCCCCTCGATCGTCTCGTCGGTGATGCGCGGCAGGCCGGCGCCGCCGGTCACGTCGTTGATCCGCTTGAGCCCGGCGATGGTCTCGTCCGCGCCGGCGAAAGGGTAGTCGGTCCCCAGCAGCAGCTTGTGCGCGACGCCGTACTCCTGCGCCAGCATCATCATGTTGTAGAACTGCCACGGCCGATAGTGCAGCGCGGAGATGTCGGCGTAGACGTGCGGGTGCTTGCGAATGACGCAGATGCACTGCTCGTGAAACGGGTGCCCGAGGTGCGCCAGCACCATGCGCAGCTCCGGGTAGCGCATCGCCACGTCGTCGAAGACGTCGGCATAGGCGTAGCGCAGCGGGGCCAGGCGGTTGAACGTCGTGCCGGTGTGAAACAGGATGGGGATCTGGCGCTTCTGGCAGTAGGCGTAGACCGCGTCGCAGCGCTCGTCGCGCGGGTCGAAGCCGGCGTAGATCGGGCCCATCTTAAGCCCGCGGAGCTTGAGGTGCTCGATCGCCTCGGTCAGCTCGTCCATGTGCGCCGGGTCCGTCGGGTCGCAGCACGCGAAGCCGACGAGCTTGCCCACCGCCTGCGCGACGAGCTCGGCCACAAACGTGTCGGGCACCCAGTAGCCCGTCAGCCTGGCCTTGAGCCCGAACACGGCAACCTTCTCGAAGGGCTCGGCCTCACGCAGGGCGTCGGCGAGCGTCACCGTCAGATCCAGCGGCCGGCCACGCGACAGCTCCGCTTCACGCACCGTCGCCGGCTCGATGTGCAACCGCTGATCCCAGACGTGGCTGTGAATGTTCTGCATCGGTCGATCCCGGGACGGCCAGCGTGCAAACGCGGCCTGCGACAACATAGCACAGGCAACCCGGTGACGCCCATCCCCGATCGACGCGGTATGCTGGCGCCGCTTCAAGCGATGAGATCACCGCCCGATCAACAGGCACCACCATGGCCCGACCGCCCGGCCGCCACCTGCCCCGCTTGCTCTATTCCATCCCGGGCTATCGCCTGCGCGACATCCAGCAACCCAAGCGCGGCCGCCAGCACGTCGGCATCGCCTTCAACCTTCATCACGGCCGGCCACAGCTCGATGACCTGCCACGCCACCTCGCCCTCATGAAGCCGCACTTGCTGGCGCTGAACCTCAATGGCACCATGTCCCAGCCAGGCCCCGACGCACCCCAGCCGCACATCGTCCCGCTCGGACAGGGCGACCGTGATATCGAGGTTCTCCACGCCGTGGCGCAGTGCGGGTGGCACGGACCCGTGGGCGTGCTGTGTCACAGCGCCGAGGTCGATGCCGAACATCGCCTGCTCGACAACCTCGAGGGTTTGCGCTGGCTGCGGGCCCAACTCCGGGACGGGGCGCCCGGACCGCGCCCGGTCCCACGCACCTGGCCTGAACATTGAAGCCCAACCGCCACTTCGACCCGGCGGCCTTGAAGCCTGCGGGATTCGCGTGGCTGACAAAGCTCATCAACATGACGGACAACCTTCCAGAATTGAATCACCAGCCCTGGGCACAGCACGGCCGACTGACGGTGGCTCCGGACGGCAGCCCCAGTGCCCTGCTACGGCGAAGCGCGCCGCGCGAGCCAGGGCACCGGCGCGGTGACATGCGCAAGTTGACACCTCCTGGCCCGATTGCTAGAGTTCCGCCACTCCGGGCAGGGGCGGTTCCTGCGCGGGTCGGTTCTCAAGTTCTGGAGCCACGGCTGTGGACGAATCTGGCAGTTGTAGCCAACCACCCCGAACCTTCCTCGGCGATGAATCCGAGGACCCGGGCGAACCTGTCACCGGGTCTCTGGCGTTCCCGAGGCTGGAGCCGATCCGCCCCCAGGCTGCGCGACCGTTGAACCACACGGCCGCCTAGCCAACTGGCTGACTTCGTTTCCGGCCTTGGGCGGCGCAGGCCCGGGCCCGGGAACGTGAAAGGAAGTCAGCCATGACGCAATTCCCGTCCGAAATCGATCTGCGCGCCCTCCTTGAGAGCAACGACACCGAGGCGATCCGTCGCGCCTGCACCGACGCGCATCCCCATGCCGTCGCCCAGCGGCTTGCCGACCTCAGCGATGACGAGGCCTGGGCGATTCTCGTGCGCCTGGAAGATCCCCAGGATGGCGAAGTGTTCGCTCACCTGCCGCGCGAGC
>SKPT01000474.1 GCA_007119405.1 Phycisphaeraceae bacterium | reverse complement strand
GGCCTGCCCGGCGGGGGCGGCGTTGCGCGCCCCGGCCAGCTCGAGCATCTCGTCGAGCACCGTGCCCGGCCCCGAGGCGGTCACCGGCCGCGTGCCGATCAGCATCAGCACGCGCGGGCGCTCCTCCACCGCCGACGCCAGCGACGCCAGCTCATCCAGCCGGCGCTCGATGCTCGCCCGCAGCGCCCGCGCCTCATCCGCCCGGCCGACGAACCCGCCGACGCCCACCCGCTCGCCGTCGCGCGGGGCGAGCGTCTCGAGCACGTCGTCGATCGACCTGGGGTAGGGCCAGGCCAGCACCTCGAAGCCGGCGGACCCGCCGAGGCGCTGCAGATGCGTCGGGTCGGTCTGCAGGAGCACATGCGTCGGCCGGGCGGCAAGCAGGGCCTCGGTCTGGATGTCGGCGAACCGGCCCACCACCGCCACCTCGTCGGCCAGCTCGGCGGGCAACGCATCGTCATGCTCGCCCACCGCCACGATGTGCCCGGCCGTGTCCAGCTCCACGAGCATCTGCGTCAGCGCGGGCGCGAGCGAGGCGATGCGCAGGGCGTCACCGCCAACGTCCTCCACCTCGCCCTGGCACCCAATCAGCCCCAGGGGCAGGATGACAATCAACCACACGCTGCGCATCGAACTCATGCCCGGCTCGTTCCCAAAACGCTCTCACACGGGTGCCGCATGGGTCGTGAGGCTGGCGATCTTCGGCCATCAACGTGACCTGGACGCTCGTGGGGCTTGGTTGCGCCAAGGCACTGGCGGACAAGCCGCCAGTGGCACCCGATGGTGGCGGGCCAGCCACCGGTGGGACCCGCCTGTCGGACACAGCCTAGTCAAAGGCGCCGCCCGGCGGGTGGGCGGGCAGGGCGTCAGCGTTGCGCCGGCTCGGCCTCGTCCTCGTCGACCCGCGGGGCCGTGTCGCCGTCGATGTCCTGGAAGCTCGTGCCGTCGCTGGCCTGACGCAGCAGCAGGTAGGCCCACGTCGCGGCGCAGAAGTAGAAGCTCACCGCGAACGCCGGGGCCAGCGCGGCGACCAGAAAGGTCCACCCCTGCACCAGCGCCGCGGCGATGCTGCCGACCGGCCCCAGGGCGTCGAACCGCGCCGGCGCCGCCGGGCTCATCAGCCCCGCCGGGCTGAACATCGCCTCGAAGCGCGACAGCCCCTCCGCCGCGTCGCGCATCACCCACGCCCCCGTGAACAGACCCGTCAGCACCAGCCCCAGCGTGATCACCAGCGCCACGAACGCCCACGCCACCGAGCCGTAGATCACGCTCACCAGCGCATAGCCCGCGGCGCGCCACGGCCGGCCAAACACGTAGTTGTACGCCCGGCTGATCACGTCGAAGGCGTCGGTGCCCTCGACCGCCAGCCCCGGCCAGAGCAGGTGCCCGGCCGCGGCCAGGCCCAGCAGAACCACCGCCGCCACCAGCCCGCCCGCCAGCAGCAGCCCGAAGATCACCCCCCCGACAATGTCCAGCCCCGGCAGGTTGAACAGCACCAGCCCGCCCACGGCCAGCAGCACCGCGATCAGGGCCACGATCAGCAGCGGCAGCAGCGGCGCGAGAAAGAACCAGGCATAACGCCGCAGCGTGAAACGCATCGCCGCGACCAGGCCCCCCGGCTCGCCGGCGGCGTGAGCGTCGGCCGCGGCGGCGCCCACCGCCGCGAGGCGGGCAATCGCTCCGCCCAGCAACGCCCCCAGCAGCAACGCCAGCACACCGAACGCCACCAACGCGAACGGATGATGCATGATCAGCCACCCCGGCAGCGTCACCAGCAGCGTGCCCAGCGCCCCGACGACCCCGCCGCCGGCGAAGCTGCGCGTCTCGATGGCCCGGCCCAGGCCCAGCTCCAGCGACACGGCCGAGCCCACGAGCTGCCGCATCGCCTGCCCCGCCACGCCCGCCGTCGCCTCGAAAACCCCGAGCGAACGCTGCGGGTCCGACTCGATCCACTGACGATAGAACGCCGGATCGGTCGGCACCTGCTGGTGAACAGCGAACGCCCCGGGCTCGACCGGCCGGCCCACGACCGTGTCCACCAGCCAGGCGCTGCCGTACAAGCCCAGCACCAGCAGCAGGGCCAGCGCCAGCTTGGCC
Organism: Phycisphaeraceae bacterium; assembly: GCA_007119405.1. Next base: position 5,022 of record SKPT01000474.1, on the reverse strand, counting down.
GGCTGGATCGCCATGCGGAAGCTGCGGAACAGGTGCAGCACAGGCAGCACGCTGGCGAAATCAATCCGCTCGACGCTGACGCGACGGGCCTGCTCGTCGTTCATGGCAGCTTCCCTCGATGGAGCCCGGACCCGGGCGATGCGAACGCGGCGGCGATTATACGGGATCAAGCAGGTCGGGTCGGCACGAAGACGCCAAGCGAGACCGGGCGCCCATGGCGGCTGGACCCCCGCATCGCCCCGAGGGCAAAGGCGAAGACGCGGTCCCACGGAATCGACAGTCGCCAATCGGCAATCACATGAACTGCCAGTCGCCCATGCCCAGGCACCAGGCCCAGAGCGCGGCGTTGGTGATGCCGTGTGACCAGACGATGGGCCCGAGGCCGAGCTTGCGCTCGCCGCGGTTGGTGTACCACAGCAGCCAGCACCAGACGATCGCGCAGGCGATGGTGCCGGGCCAGTCGCGGGGCAGGTGGTGGATCATGAAGATGAACGTCGAGGCCGCGAACCCGAACGCCGTGACGGTGCCGACGGGGCACTGACGGAGCTGCTCGGTGAACTGGCCCGGCAGGCCGCGCACGCGCTGGCCAAGCTTCGAGTGCAGGATCCAGTCGCCGATGACGGGCATGTCCTCGGCGACCTGGATCAGCGCCAGGCCGGTCTTGCGCCCCGAGTGCAGGCCGCGCAGACACGCGCTGCGGATGAACAGCTCCTCGAACAGGGGCACGAGCAGGGCCATGCCCGCCAGCCGCAGGCCCAGTGACACGCCGTAGAGCACGGCCGAGGCGTCGGCCATCTGCTGGAAGTAGTGCCCCTCGCCGTCGTCGGCGAACCAGCCCGGGGCCAGGTAAATCATCAGGTAGCCAAGCCCGAGCCACGCCGCGCACAGCCCCAGCCCGGTGGGCACCGCCAGCCAATGGAAGCGGAGCGTCAGCTCCGGCAGCAGCAGGCGGTAGCGCCACAGCAGCCACGCCACGGCCGCGAACTGGATGGCGTAGAGGACCGGGTAGAGGTAGAGCGAGAAGTCCAGGGTGAGGTTGATGCCCGCGAGGAAAACGAGGTAGACGACGAAGGGAATGATGCGCGGATGCCAGGGGTTGGCGGCCATCCACGTGTCGAGCTTGCCCAGCAGCCCGTCGGCCGGGGTGAAGGCGGAGCCCTCGGTCTCGGTGGCGGGGGTGCCGCTCAAGATGCGCGCGTCTCCTGGGTCACCATGTCAGCAGTCGGCCGACGGGCGCGAGGACTTGAGCGAACGGACGCGTCGGCGCGGACGGCTACGATAGGCTCATGGCCGATTCAACGCCAGCCCAGCCGCACCCGGCAGCGCTCGATGACGCAACGCTGCTCGCCCAGTGCCGCGCCGAGCGCACCCGCGGCGGCGGGCCCGGCGGCCAGCATCGCAACAAGACCGCCACCGCCGTGCGGCTGACACACCAGCCCACCGGCCTCGCCGCCCAGGCCGGTGAACGGCGATCACAGGCCGAGAACCAGCGCAAAGCCCTGCGCCGCCTGCGCCTGAAGCTCGCCCTGCACGTCCGCCACCACGTCACCGGCGAGCCCAGCGCGTTGTGGCGCGGCCGCAGCCGCGCCGGCAAGCTCGCGATCAACCCCGACCATGCCGACTTCCCCGCCCTCCTGGCCGAGGCCCTGGACTGGATCGCCGCCACACGCGGCGACGTGCGCCAGGCCGCAACCGCCCTCGGCGTGTCCACGTCGCAGCTCCTGGCCCTGCTGCGACACGAGCCGGCGGCGCTGCAGCAGGTCAACGCCACACGGCAGGCGCGGGGGCAGCGAGCGCTGAAGTGAGGCGCGACGCTGTAGGGTGGGTAGAGCGAAGCGATGGCTGCGGCACCGGCGAATGCCGGTAAACCCACCTTTTCCCCCTGGATCTGCGACGAACGTGGTGGGTTTCGCTTCGCTCTACCCACCCTACATCAATAGCTCACGGCGTTGCGTGGCACCGCTGGAGCGCTTTCGCCCGGAACCCGGCTAGCCCTGATTATTCACCACAGAGGCACAGAGACACAGAGAGATCTCTGAGAAACAGGAAGTGATGGATGTTTCACGGTCGGCTTGGCGCGAAGTCTGCGCCGGCACCTCGGGCCGAAGGCGCCCTTGCGGCGGCTAAATGGATACTCATCAATGTCTTACCTCTGTGTTCTCTGTGCCTCTGTGGTTATTCTCAATGACGCCGGCTAGGCGTACCACGCCTGGAGCGTGGCGAGGTTGATGTCCGCCAGCGAGGCGATGACGCGCTCGGCCGCCGCGTCCAGCGCCTCGTACGTCTCGGTGTTGGTCACGGCCAGCGTGCGCAGCCCCGCCGTGCGGGCCGACGCCAGGCCCGTGGTCGTGTCCTCGATCGCCAGGCAGTCGCCCGGGACGATCGCCAGGTCGCTGTGCAGCCGCGCGAGCTGCGCAGCGGCGTCGGCGTAGCTCTGCGGGTCGGGCTTGGACCGCTGCACGTCGTCGGCGGTGACGATCGCCGCGAAGCGGTCACGTCGGCCCAGGGCATCGAGCATGTGCACCACGTCGGCGCGCGTCGCGCCGCTGGCGACCGCAATGGGCATCTCCGCCGCGGCCGCGTCGACCAGCTCCACCGCGCCCGGCAGGGCCTCGACACCCCCGGCAAGCTGGGCGTCGAAGGCACGCTGCTTGGCCAGGCACAGCCGCTCAACCTCGCCGTCGCCGTGCGCCTTGCCGTGACGCTCGAGCATGTGGCGCATGGCGTCACGGTCGTCAAAGCCCACGAGCTGGGCAAGGTACTCCGGGTAGTCGAACGTGATCCCCTCGGGCGTAAGCACCTCCAGAAACGCCCGATAGTGCAGCGGCTCGGAATCCACCAGCACGCCGTCAAAGTCAAAGACGATGGCCTTGAGCATGGGCAGAGCTTAACAGAATGCAGAGTGCAGAATGCAGAATGCAGAAACGGTGCAGCCGCTCGGGGCGGGCTGCAACCTCACCCCCCTCCCCCCGGGAGGGGCAGGGGGAGGGTGCGCCCGACCATCGTGGACGTACACCCGTCGTTGACGCATGCTTGCACGGCCGCACCCTCCCCCGGCCCCTCCCGAAGGGAGGGGGGTAAGGGATCAAGCCCCCCAAGGGAGCGCGGAGGCAGCGCCGCGCGCCCTCTCTGCTTCGCGCCTTCCACCTGGCCTCACCGCAACGCCTGCTTGACCTCTTCGATCAGCCGCGCGGCCGTCGCCTTGTCCGGCGCCTCGGCGAACAGGCGCAGGATCGGCTCGGTGTTGCTGGGCCGGACGTGCACCCAGGCATCGTCGAGCTCGACGCGCACGCCGTCCTGCTCGTCGATGTCCCGGCCGGCGAAGTGGTGGCGCAGCGCCGCGCCCAGCCGGGCCACGACCTCAGGGTCCACCGGCAGCTTGTCCTTGACGATGGCGTACGCCGGGATGGTGCCGACGATGGCCGAGAGCGGCCGGCGCTGCTTGGCGAGCATCTCGAGCACGATCGCCATGCCCGCCAGGCTGTCGCGGGTCCAACTGACGCGCGGCCAGATCACCCCGCCGTTGCCCTCGCCGCCGATGACCGCCCCATGTTGCTGCATGACCGCCGCAACGTGCGCCTCGCCCACCGGGCAGCGCAGCACGCGGGCGCCCGCGGCGGCGGCGACGTCGTCGAGCATGCGGCTGGTCGAGAGGTTGGCCACCGCCACGTCGCGCGGGCCCAGCAGGTGCAGCGCCGCCAGCGCCAGCGTGTACTCCTCGCCGATGTACCGCCCGGTCTCGTCCACGATCGCCAGGCGGTCGGCGTCCGGATCCTGCGCGAAGCCGACCTGCGCCCCGCGCTCGGCCACGACGCGCGCCAACTCGGTCAGGTTCGCGGCCAGCGGCTCGGGCTCGTGCGGGAAGCGGCCGGTCGGCTCGGCGTACAGGTGCACCAGCTCCACGCCCAGGGCCTGCATCAGCGCCGCGGCCTCGGCGCCGCCGGCGCCGTGCACCGAGTCGACCACCACGCGCAACCTCGCGGCGCGGATCGCCTCGACGTCGACCAGGGCCAGCACCCGGTCCCGGTGCGCCGCCGCCGCGGTCGGGTCATGGTCCGTCTCGCCGATCGCCTCGACGCCGACGTAGTCCAGCCGCCCGTCGCGGAAGCGGGCGATGAGCTCGTTCGCCTCGTCCGGCGGCGGGGCGGCGGTGTCGCGGCGCAGGGCCTTGAGCCCGTTCCAGATGATCGGGTTGTGGCTGGCGGTGATGACCAGCCCGCCGTCAGCGCCGAGGTGGTCGATCATGTAGGCCACCGCCGGCGTCGTGGCCACGCCCAGGCGCGTGACCCGGCAGCCGACGGCCAGCAGCCCCGCCAGGGCCGCCGCCTCGCACATCTCGCCGCTGGGCCGGGAGTCGCGGCCGATCACGACGTGCGGCTGGGCCACGTTGCCCGCCTGGCGCAGGTGCGAGGCGATGGCCGCGGCGTAGCGGGCGACGACTTCAGGCGTCAGCGACTGGCCCACGATCCCGCGCATGCCGCTGACGCCGAGCATCAGCGGGGCGGGCGGGGCGTCGTTCTCGCTTGCGGTGGCGGTGGTCATGGGCGGGGGTCCGCAAAAGGAAAGTCCGTTATCGGGCGCGCGTGCGCGTTGTCCGTCATCCGTATCTATCGACCCGGCAGGCGGCGAGCGCCAGTCGGGCCATGGGGGGGCGTGCGGCGTGTTATCGACCTTGGCACAAGTAAGGGTACGGCCCGGGGTGCCACTGACAAGGCCGTCCTCGGCCTTGTCAGTGTCGGCTGGCGTGACGGGTCCGCGACGCCAATCGGCACTGACAAGCTCCGCGGACTCCGCTTGTCAGTGGCACCCGGCGGCGACCATTCCCTGGGCAAGGATCACCAATCCCGCCGCGCCCTCACGGCGGGATCACGCGAAAGCGCAGTTGCCCCACGTTCGCCTTGCGCAGCGTATGGGCAACGTCCAGGGCGTTGCGGTAGCGCCGGGCCGGGATCCAGCGGGCGGCCACCGCCAGGTCGAAGGGCCCCGGCTCGGCGAAGGGCCAGGGCGCGACGCGCACCGCCG
>SKPT01000210.1 GCA_007119405.1 Phycisphaeraceae bacterium | reverse complement strand
GGGAAATTTATAAGTGTTTCTTAAATATTGATTTGGTTAGTTTCCCCGTTGCGTCTCTCCGCGGCGAATCGCCCGGGCTTTTGGCGTTGCCCCCGGCGGCGGGCCGATGGCTGGTCGGGAATGAGTGATCTGCGCAACATGGGCAAGCACCCCAACGGGTCTCAAATAACCAGATGGGGCTTTCCGGGTGGACGTTTCCGGCTTATACTGGGGCTAGCTAGAAGGTGCGGGCGGGGCCGCCCCACATCGATCCCGCCGCTGCCCGCAGGCGCGGCGCGAGTGCGGATGCGGAAGGAGAGAAACGCGATGCTCGCCAAGCAGGCATCAGGTCGGGAGAGAGCCGGGGTCGCTCAACGATTCATCATCACCGTCACCGGGGCCATGCTGCTGCTCGCCGCCACGTCAGCCCAGGCCGCGTTCATTCATAGCGCCAGCTCCGAGCCCGACCTCGGGCTGGCCATCGCGAGCAACAGCTACCAGGGCGGCACCGAAGGCGCGATCGTGCACACGCTCGATCTCGCGGCGCCCGGGGACGAGTTCATTCTCGACGACATCGGAGCCGTCAAGGTCACCCTCTGGATCGACCACAGCCGCGCCGGCGACTTGACCGTCAAGCTCGTCAGCCCCGCGGGCACCGAGATTTTCCTGATGAATCGGCCGGGCGCCGCCGGCGTCTGGGGTGACGGCACGCCCCACGGCAGCGCGCGCGGCAGCACCGGGCGGCTCAGCGCCGCGTTCCCCGTCACCTTCCACGACAACGCCGAGCTCAGCTCCCACGAGATGGGCAACGGCCCGAGCTATCCGATCATCGGCAACGCCGGCCCGTCGCAGTTCCGCCCGTCGGCCAACGGCTACTCCCAGGGCAACGCGCTGCTGGGCCTGCTCGCCGGCGAGCAGGCCGCCGGGCAGTGGACGTTGATCGTCGGCGACGCGGCGCCGGACAACGCGGGCGTGCTCGAGCAGTGGTCGATCGAAGTGACCACGATCCCCGAGCCCGCAGCCGCGACCCTGCTGGCCGCGGGGCTCGTGCTGCTGGCGTCGCGCCGCCGGCGGGGCCTCTGACACCCGACGCGGGCCTTGCACGGGGGCGAGGCGGCCAGGCCAACCTTCGCCAGCGCGGCCGGGCCTTGCCCGGTAGCCACATCAGCCCGGCCACCATCGCCGCTGGGCATTCGATCAGGAGGCGGTATCAAGCCAGCTCATGATCCAGGCGCGCAGGCCCAGCGGCCGACTCGCACGCGTCGCGTCGGCGAGACGCTGCTCGGGCGCCGGCGTGGGGGTCGGCTCGAGGCTGGCGAGGTAACGGTCGAACAGCGCGCTGCCCAGCTCATCACCGGCGCCGAGGCGCACGCCGTTGCCGTCGCCCTGCTCGTCGCTGACGAGCACGAACGCCGGGGCGTCACCGGTGATGGTGTGGACGCGGTCCTGGCTGGCATGCGGGGCCGACTCGCACCCGGCGCTCAGCGCCAGCGCCAAGGCGGGGAAGAGTCCGATAAGGGCGTGCTTCTTTCTCACTTCCGATGCTCCTTGCTCCGGGGTTTGGGCAATCCTTGCCGGTTCATCGGCTTGGCCCGGTTTTGACTGAACAGGCAATCGGTGTTGCAATACCCATTCCGTTGGAGGGACCCGTTACAACCCGCCGCGAGGAATCAGCCGTGCCACCAAAAGCCTCCGTCGCTTCGCCCGCGTCCCGCGTCGCCTCCGGCTCCTTCATCGGGCTGCTGGCGCTGGCGTGCCTGATCTTCCATGCCACCGCCAACGCCCAGGCGCCCTTGGAGCCGGATCGGCCTCAGGCCTACCAGGTCAGCCGCTTCGAGCTGGACTACCTCCATCCGCATCCGGATCTGCCGGCCGTGGAGCAACTGCTTGAGACGTCGCTGCGCCTCGGCTTCGAGGATGGCGTGTACTACGGCCCGGACACGGGCGTGCGCCGCGTCCAGCGCACCATCGCCGCGCTCAACGAGGAGCCCACACGCCTCTACGACGCCGCGGCCGTTCAGGCCGTGATCGAAGCGGTGCTCGACGAGCTCGTGACGCGCGAGTTCATGGGCGTGTTCGTCGCCCCCGACCCGACGCAGATCGATCGCCGCGGGCAGGATCTGCGCGACGAGGACGAAACCGTGCTGCGACTGATCATCGGCGTCGGCCGGGTCGCCGACGTGCGGACGCTGGCCTACGGCGAGCGCTTCGACGTCGATGAGGCCGAGAACCTGCCCGTGCATGAGCGCCTCATCGCGCGCTCGCCGTTCGCCCAGGGCGACCTGCTCAACCGCCGCGAGCTCAGCGACTACGCCGCCCGCGCCAGCCGACATCCCGGCCGGCGCGTCGACGCCGCCGTCTCCGCCGCGCCGGAGCCCGGCGGCGTGTCGCTGGACTACCTGGTGACGGAGAACAAGCCCTGGGCCGTCTACTTCCGCACCGGCAACACCGGCACGGCGCAGACCGGCAAGTGGCGGCAGGAGTTCGGCTTCTTCCACAACCAACTGACCAACAACGACGACATCCTCCAGCTCCAGTACGTCACCGCCGAGTTCGACGACTACCACGCGGCGCGCGCCTCCTACGAAGCGCCGTTGCTCGGCATCGAGCCGCTGCGCTGGCGCGTCGTGGGCAACTACGCCGAGTTCACCGCCACGGACGTGGGCATCTTCGCCGAGGACTTTGAAGGCCGGTCATGGAACGTCGGCGGCGAGCTGATCGGCAACGTCTACCAGCGTGGCGACTTTTTCGTCGACGTCTTCGCCGGGGCGCGCTACCTGGACGTGGACGTCGAGAGCCCGGTGCCGTTCCCGGCGCGCGGGCGCGAGCAGTTCGTTCTGCCGCGCCTCGGCGTGCGCACCGAGTGGGAGGCGGTGGCGTTGCGTCACCGGGCGATGCTCCAGGTCGAGGGCCAGGCCGGCGACGCGACCAACGTGAGCACCAACGAGCTGGACGACCTGGGCCGGCCCGGCGCGTCGCGCGACTGGCTGGTGCTGAGCTGGATGATCGAGCAGCGGGCGTTCATCGACGCGCTGCTGCTGGACCTCGAGGCCGCCCAGCAGGCCGACCGCGCCCTGCTCGCCCACGAGCTGCTGGTGCGGTTCCGCGGGCAGTATGGCTTCGACAACCGCCTCATCCCGCAGGCCCAGCAGGTCGCCGGCGGGCTGTACACGGTGCGGGGCTACCGCGAGTCGCTGGTCGCCGGCGACGACGTCTACCTGCTGACCGGCGAGTACCGCCTGCACGTGCCGCGGCTGTTCGGGCTCCGCGACGAGCCCCGCGAGCTGTTCGGCGACGAGTTCCGCGTCCGGCCGCAGTCGCCCTACGGCCCGACGGACTGGGACCTGGCGCTGCGGGCGTTCATCGACGTGGCGCGGGTCGAGTCCAACGCGGGGCGCGGCTTCGTGGCCGAGCCCAGCGAGACGCTGGTGGGCACGGGGGTGGGCTTCGACCTGGCATATAGGCAAAATGCGCGGGTCGGGCTGGATTGGGGCATTGCGCTGTCCAGCACCGACCGGGGCGACACCAGCGTCGGATCCAGCCGCTTGCACCTGCTCGTAACCGTGCTCTACTAGATCAGTACCGCGCCCGGCCTTGTCGCCGGGCCCACCGCCGGGGACCGGACCCCCGGGGCACAAAAATGGGAGACGCTCTTATGTCGCCATGCGATCGGCATCGATTCGTGTTCTCGGCCCGTCAGATGGCCTTGGCGGCCCTGGGTGTGACGCTGGCCGTGGCGGCGCTGCTCGCGGCGCCGCCCGCCGACGCCAACCAGAACGCGTCGGGCACCATCACCGGCTACGACCCCCAGCACGGCACCGTCGACGTCGACTGGAACGGCAACACCTCCACGTTCGACATCGGCTCGCAAAACGCGATCATCGAGTTCCAGAAATTCGGGATCGCGCCCAACGAGATCGTCAACTTCACCGGCGGCGACTTCCGCGTGCTCAACCGCGTCGTCGGCGGCGACATCAGCCAGATCGCCGGCCAGCTCAACGCCAGCGGCATCGTCTACCTCGTCAACGAGGCCGGCGTCCACTTCGCCGAGGGCGCCATGGTCGACGTCGCCGGGCTCTTCGCCGCCGGCGGCAACATCACCAACCAGGACTTCCTCGACGGCGTCGACCGGTTCACCGGCCTCGAGGGCAATGTCCTCAACGAAGGCATGCTCCAGGTCCAGCCCGGCGGCGCCCTGCATCTGCTCGGCAAGCAGGTCGCCAACGTCGGCACCATCAAGGCTCCGCAGGGCACCGTCACCATGATCGCCGCCCACGACGTGTGGCTGAGCGAGTCGGCCAACGGCCGGGTGCTCGTGCGCGTCCGCGGCGAGGGGCAGGAGGAGTACACCGAGCTCAACGGCGAGGAGCTGCCCGCGGGTGGCACCTCGGCTGAGCTGGATCCCGAGAACGTCGGCGTTGATCAGGTCGGCGACATCGAGGCCGACGACGGCCACGTCGTGCTCGGCGCCGGCGACCTCTACTCGCTGGCGGTGCGGCACGCCGGCTCGACCCGCGCCAGCGGCGGCGATGTCGAGGTCGTCGCCTCCGCCGGGGGCATCGAGCTTTCCGACAACGCCATGGAGATCGAGTCGAACGACGCGCCCATCGAAGCCGGGATGATCCGCGCAGCGGCCGATCAGATCACGTTCGATCTCAATGGCCGTGTGCTCGCGGCCGATACGGCCATGCGCTTGGTCGCGCCGGAGCTGCTGCTCATGAGCGACCTGGTGCTCGACGGCGGGCAGTTCGGCGTCGAGCTCGACGGCGAAGTGCTCAACGCACTGGCCGGCGAAGGCACCGCCCCCGGGCTCTGGATCCTCAGCCCCGCGGTGATCACCGGCAACATCGGCGACGGCGAGAACCCGCTGGGCTGGGTCCAGATGGGCTCGCCCGAGCGCACCGGCGGCGAGGTCGTGCTCGGCGGCAGCGCGGTGCGCACCGAGATGCACCAGCACTATCACCGCCGCGTCGTCTTCGACCAGACCGCAACCCTCGATGCCGGCGACGAGGTGCGCATGCTCGCCGGCGGCGAGGCCGGGGCCACCGACCCGCGCCCGGGCCTGACCGTCGACGCGCCCCTGTTCGTCATTGAGGGCGGCCTCGGCGGCGCCGCCCGCCTGCGCTTCCTCGCGGCCACGGGCCAGACCGTCGCCCAGGGCGACAACCCGCAGATCGTCACCGAGGGCCTGCAGCTCTACCTGCTCGGGCTCGAGGTCAGCGACGGCACGGACCTGACCCTCGTCGCCGAGCTGGTCGAGGGCAGCGAGCCGCACGCCCAGGGCGCCACCGTCGCCGTGCTCGGCCGGACCACCGGCGGCGGCAGCCTCAACGTCGAGGCCCAGGACCGCGCCATCTTCCACGACGCCGTCGAGGCCCTGGCCAGCCTCGACGTCGTCTCGGGCAACGAAGCGATCTTCGAGGCCGACGTCGACGTCGCCGGGCCCGTGAACGTCAGCGCCGCCGAGTTGGCCGTGTTCGAGGGCTCGGTCCGCAACTTCACCGAGCTCAACGTCGAGGCCGGCAGCGTCGCCGCCATCGAGGGCGACCTCGAAAGCGAAGGGAGCATGAGCCTCGACGCCGGGGACCTGGCCGAGGTGCTCGGAAACATCACCGGCCTGAGCCAGGTGCAGATCATCAGTGGCGGCGGCGCCCAGGTCGTCGGCGACATCGACGGCGTGGCCGTGTTCAGCCTCGAGGCCAACGCCGCGCAGCTTCTCGGGCTCATCGACGGTGTTGACGATTTCCAGGCTGACGTCGTCGACTTCGTGCTCTTTGGCCAGGACATCGGCGGCAGCACGGCGCTGGGCAGCTTCACCGTCAACGCCGGGCAGATGATCGGCCTGGGCAACTTCCTCGAGCAGGGCGCGACCATGCTCGTGCGCGTCGACGGCGACATCCTGCTCAACGCTGCCGGCCGGGAGGAGATCCCGGACACCGCCACCATGGCCGCGCCGAACCTGCACCTCGAGAGCCTCAATGGCAGCGTCATCATGGGCCAGCATGAGAAGCTCACCGCCCTGGATCACCTGCGCATCGACGCCGCCGACGAGGTTCGCGTCGGCGACCTCAGCGCGCTGGGCGACATGGTGGTCAACGCCGGCAGCGCGATCGTGCTGCTGACGCGCAGCGCCGCCCTCGTGCTGGTCAACCAGGACGGCGAACTGGTCAGCGTTATGGACCAGGGCGTGGACTACATCGCCGGCGGGCAGTTGCTGTTCAGCATGACGCCGACGCTCAGCGGCGAGGGGGCGGCGCCGAGCTTCGCGTCGCTGCTGCCCGACGCCGACGCCGAGGCCTCGGATCTGGGCCCGGTCGTCCGCATCGCCAGCCTCACCCGCGCCGACCTGCTGACCGACGAGTTCGTGCTCGACGCCCACGCCCAGCGCCCGCTGTGGGTCGCCCCCATCGAGCCGGCCGAGCCGACCGGCTCGCTGGCGGTCGCTTTGGCCAGTGACGGGCCGGACGTCTCGCAGCAGACCGCCATCGCCCAGGCCGAGGCCTGGCTGCCCGCCGACCTCGTCCAGGCCCTGGCCGAGCTCGGCGTCGACGTCCGCGGCGCGGATGCCGCCATCGCACGCGGCGACTCGATCGTCGACGACTACGGCATCGACGATGAGCGTATCGTCGTGACGACCTCGCGGCTGCGAGGCGCGGCGGTTCGCTGGATGCTCGACGCTTACGCCCAGGTCATGACCCGCCGCTTCGCCACGCCCGAGCCCGTCAGCCGGGCCGACGCCGTGCGGCAGCGCCTGGGCCAGGCCTGGGAGGACTATGTCGAGGCGCACGGCCCCGACGCCCCGGCCGAGGCGTTCCGCGACTTCCTGGCCGGTCGCAGCGACCAGCGCCTGGCGCTGGCGTACCTGGACGGCCTGGCCGAGACGCTCCGCCGGGCCGGGCACCTGGGCCTGACCGAGCGTGAGACGGCCCACCTGCGGGCCGCCCTGCTCGAGCCCGTCCGGCCGGAAGGTCTGGCCGTCGACACCTTCCAGAGCGCCGTGACGGGCCAGGCGCCGTCGCGACGCGAGGCCGGCGCTGCCGACGCCGATCGTCTCGGTGCCGCCATCCGCTGACGCGCCGCCTCGACAACGTGCTCAACCAGACGCCGCACCGCCCCGGTGCGGCGTTTTCTTGTCCTCACCGCGAGCCACCTTGCAGCGCGAGCTCGCCATGGCTTATCCGTATCACTCGCCCCATATTCCGCGCCCGGCCAGCCGGGCCCGCCGCT
>SKPT01000448.1 GCA_007119405.1 Phycisphaeraceae bacterium | reverse complement strand
GAGGGTCCGGGGCCGCCGCGGTCGCTGCGGGGCTTAGCCGGCGTCCGGGGGCGGGGCAGACGCGTTGACAATGGCCAGGATGCCCGTTCGTACAGCCGGCGACAGGTCGCTCCACGCGGCGACGACGCGGGCCAGGTCGGGGTCGGTGATTGTGGATAAAGCGCCCGGTGCGCCGCCTCGTGCGCCGCCTCGCTCGGAAATATCGGTTTTCTCAGGGGTTTGCGGGGGGTGTTCGAGTCCCACCACCGGCACTTGGCCTGCCTGGCCCGCCCTGCTCCCGCCCTGCTATCCTCTCAAGCATGTGGACGTGGCTGCTGCTGGGCCTGGCCCTGGGGATCCTGCTGACGCTGCCCCTGGCCTGGGCCTGGAGCCGACGCACCGCCCGCCGCGTCCGCCGCCTCGAAAAACGCGCCCAGGCCGCCGAACGCCTCGCCGAGCTCGGCCGCATGACCGGCGGACTCGCCCACGAGATCAAGAACCCCCTTTCAACCATCGGGCTCAACGTCCAACTGCTCCGCGAAGACCTGGCCGAGGTCGCCCACGACGTCGCCGGCAACGACGCCAAGACGCAGAAGCTGGCCAGCGTCCAGCGCCGCTTCGATGCCCTGGCGCGCGAGGCCAACCGCCTGCGCGAGACGCTCGAAGACTTCCTCCGCTTCGCGGGCCGGCTGGAGCTCGACCGCGAGCCGGTCGACATCAACGAGCTGATCGACGAGCTGGCCGACTTCTACCAGCCCCAGGCCCAGGCCGCGGGCGTCCACCTGCGCACGCAGCTCGGGGCCAACCCCGCCATCGCCCCGGCCGACGCCGCCCTGCTCAAGCAGGCGATGCTCAACCTGCTCATCAACGCCACGCAGGCCATGACCGACGCACGCGAGAAGGCCGCCCCGCACGGCGGCGCGGACGAGCTGATCGTCCGCACCCAGCGCGAGCACCCCCTTGAGGAGCCGGAGATCCGCATCCACGTCATCGACACCGGCCCGGGCATGGACGAGGCGACCGCCCGGCGCGTCTTCGAGCCCTACTTCTCCACCAAGCGCCGCGGTACCGGCCTGGGCCTGCCGACCACCCGCCGCATCGTCGAGGAGCACGGCGGGCACCTTGACGTCCATGCCGAGCCGGGACGCGGATGTGAGTTCGTGCTGGCCCTGCCCGTGAACCCGCAGCAGGAGGAGCAACACCACGAAGACACAGCGCCCGGATGATGCGCACCCGGGCGGCGTCCGCTATAGCGTCGCACGGTCGGCTTTTGCGCACCCGCGCTACGTGCGTTCGCCCTCCCGCCCATCCACCTCGCAGCACATCGCCTGCTGCTGCACGACGTCGGCCAGCAGATACAACCCGCGATCCACGGTGTCGCACACCTTGACCAGCCCTTCGTAAGGCTGCGCCGCCGGCACGAGCCGCGTCAGCTCGTTCGGGCACGTCGCCAGATAGTCGAGGTTGAGCTGGCAATCCTGCTCCTGCGGCGCCAGGGCCGCGTAGAACGTCTGCGTCTCGACCAGATCCTGGAAGAAGTGAGTGCCGTAGCTCAGCTCGGGCGTGATCCCCGCCTCGGGCGCGCTGACCTCCACCAGCGCTGCGAAGTGGTTGATCTGCGAGAAGCGGACCGGCACGCCCAGCGCCGGCGTCGACGTGCCCCAGCGCCCGGGCCCGGCCAGCAGCGTCGTCCACCCGTCCGCCCCGATCGCGTTGTTGATCGCGCCGATCAGCCGCGCCACGTCGTGACGTTGCTGGTTCGTCGCCGCGGCGTAGGCCTGCGGGTCCACCCACACCACACGCTGAATGGGTAGCTGCATGCTCGGGCCCATGAACCGCCCGCTCGTGCGGAAGAACAGCGCCTCGCCCCGGACGGCGTCCGGCAGCCTCACGCGCTGCTGCGGCCCGAGCGTCTGCAGCGGCCGGCACTGCACCAGGTTGATCCGCTGCTCGCCTGCCTCGCCGAACGTGAGCGTGAACTCCACCTCCACCGGGTAGCCGTACGCCCGCTCGATTGTCTTGAGCATGCGCTGCAGCAACCCGGCAAAATCGGTATCACGCAGCAGCGGCTCGAAGTTCACCAGCCACGCGCGGCCCGAGGTCTGCTCCTGCCCGCGCTCGCGCAGCAGCCGCTCCAGCCGCCGGTCCGGCACCGCCAGGCGCGCATCGGGCACGCCCACATCCAGCTCCGCCAGCCGAATCAGCGGGATCGTCGTGAAGGTGTTGGCGTCGATGTCCAGCACGTCCATGTCACGCTGGGAGTACTTGCGCAGATCCTCCTCGCCACGGTACGGCCGACGCAGCGGCTGATCCAGCGCCACCACGCACGGATAGTCGCCCTCCACCCGGTCCACCGCGCGCGTGCCCAGCCCCGCCACGATGCGGAGCATTCCCGCGCGCGGGTCCATGTCGCGCGACCACACGAACGTGTTGTAGCTCGCGCCCACCCCCGCCGCGTCCGGCATGTAAAGATGCCCGCGATACCGCCCCGACACCCGCTGCACCAGCAGGCCCATGGGCTCCTCGCGATCCTCCAGCCCACGCTGGCGGCGGTAGGTCAGCGCGTCCCGGCTCATCGTGCTGGCGAAAATCCGCCGCATCGCGTGCAGAAGCTGATCCAGACGCTGCTCCGGCGTGCCGCGATTGACGCAGAAGTGGCTCTCGTACTTGCCCGCGAACGCGCCCGTGAACCCGTCCTCCAGCAAACTCGAGGATCGCACCAGCAGCGGGTATTGCCCGTAGTACTCCAGCATCTGCTCCAGCGTCTCGACCAGCTCCTCCGGGAACCGGCCGCGCAGCATGTTGCGCTCCAGGTGCTCGGCCGCGCTGAAATACCCGCTGGCCGTCTTCTGCTGCATCAGCAGATCCCACCAGCCGTTGTGCACCAGGTACCAGTAATACACGTCCGAGCCGATGTAGAACGAGTCGTGCGGCTCGAGCACCGCCGACCACCCATACGCCTCGTCGCGTTCAAGGATCTTCCGCCCCAGGATCATCCCCACCGCCTTGCCCCCGATGAACCCCGTACCGATCATCCGCGAGCGGATCGCCAGCAGGTCCGCCAGCGTCATGTACCGCCGCGCCAGCTCCAGGATGCGCGCGTCCTGGCCCATCAGCACGCCCACCAGCTTTTGAAGCATCTCCTCGTGACGCGCCTCGTCGCGCGGCAGGCGCGCCGCCGCCTCGGCGTCGATGAACAGCCGATCCCAGTAGTCCAGCCGACGCTTCGGATCGTCCACCGCCAGTTGACGCACGTCCGCCAGCAGCGCCGTCGCGTCGTAGCTGTTGGCCACAGGCACGAACCGCTCGCCCTGACGCTCGTGCGGCAGAAACATCGTCGGCGAATGGCGCTGCCAGACCTTGATCGGCTGCACGTGCTGCGCGCCGCCTCGCTGGTACAGCCCCACCATCACCTGCGTGGTCTGCCGGATCTGCCGGATCGTCCCGAGCGAGTGGTGCCCGCGCAGCAGCGCGAAGTACGCGATCGTGTCCAGCCGGAACAGATACGGGCACACGACCTGGAAGAAGTTGGCGATCATCTGGTCCGTCGCCCACGCTGATTGCAGGTGCGACAGGCTGTCAAAGACGCAGAACGCCTCCCGGCCGTGATCCGTGATATGCCGGTATACCGCGCTGGTGAAGTGCTCGAAACCGTGCAGCGCGTCCAGCTCATGCCGGGCCACGTGCTCGTCCGCCTCGAGCAGCGGCGGATGCTCGGCAAAACGAAAGTAAACGATCTGCCGCCCGTCGCGCCGCGCCGCGGCGACGAAAGGCTGCACGAACGCCCGGTAGTGGTCGATCGCATCGGCCGTCCAGACCACGTTGTCGCCGATGCGCAGGTGGTCGAGAATCGCGTCCAGACCCGGCAGCCCCGTGGTCACCCGCTCAGGCTCTGGCGAGGTGGTTTGCATAGTGCGGGCGATTGTCCATTGCCACGAGCGATTTGTCGAGCGCCCCCCTACCGCGGACCCTGGATCGCCCCGGCCTCACGCCGCTCGTCCGCCTCCGCACCGACAAAGTCGCGCCGGTGCGGCCCGGCGAACTGCCAGGCGTACAGCTCGTCGATGTCCGTCCGCGCGTCGGCGAGCGTGCCCAGGCTGATGCGCATGAACGCCATCGCCCCGGCCAGGTGCCCGCCCTGCGGCGTCCCCGCCACGTAAAAATCCGAACCGTTGGCCAGCGACACCTCGCCGGTCACGCCGGCCGCGCTCGCCGCCACCTCGCCATCGACGTACAGCGTCAACGTCCGCGCCTCGCGATCCACCTCGGCCACGACGTGACGCCAGCGCCCATCGGCCAGCACCGCCTCGCTCGTCACCACCGCCACATCCTCGCCACCGGCCCGCAGCGCGAAACGCACCCGCCCCGCCTCGTCCAGCTCCACGCTGTAGCCCGCCTCCTCATCTCGCTTGCGCACCAGCACCGCCTCGCCCTGACCCGGCTCGGCCGTGACGTACAACTCCACCAGAAAGCTGCTCCGATGCACCTGCGGGCTCGTGAACGTCTCGCCCTCGGCCACACGCCGCTCAACCTCCCCGCTGCGCTGCCAGCGGCCCTCCACCTCGTACGCCAACGGCCCGTTGAGCTTGGCGTCCGCCACGTACGCGTACTGGTCACGCCCGTTGAAACGCAGCGCCCCACGCGTCCAGTCCTCCAGCGGCGAGTCGATGTAGTCCTCTCGCGTCACGTTCACCGCTGTCAGCGGAAAGCGCGGGTGCGCGTGGTAACGCCCGCGGTTGACGTAGTACGGCCGCATGTACCAGTGCTCGTCGATGATCCGCCGCGGATCGTCACCGGCCGGGTAGAACCCCCACTCGCCCACCGTGGCATACAGCGACCACGGCACGAACACCCGCGCCCCGCGACCGGCATGCTCCGCCACCGGCCGAAAGTCATGCCCCGCCGCGTCACGCAGCGGCGAGCGATCCACCACCGTGCCCATCGCATGCTCGATCGCCCCCCCCTCGCGCAACGCCTGGACCGCCTCGGAAAAGCTCTCGTGCCAGGCGCCCGACGGCCGAAACACCCCGAACCGCGCCACGTCGTGGAACACGTTGCCCACGTACGCATTTGTTTCCAGCGCAAAATGATCGGCCGGCGGCCCCGCGTCGGCCTCGTTGCCCGCCGCCTCCGTCCGCGCCGGGTCGGCATGGCGGAACACCCAGCTCCCGATCGTGTCCCAGACGTTGCCCAGGTACTTGTTGCGCCCGCCCTGCGGCGCCTGCCGCCGCGAGCCCTTGACGAAGTTGTGAAACGTGTTGTTGAAGAACGTGTTCTGGAAGCTGTGGATCTCCTGCAGCGCCGCCCGATTGCCCCGCGGCGAGCTCGGGTCCGACTCGTGCCCCCAGCCGATGTTGTTGAACAGGTAGTTCTTGAACGCCCCGTCCATGTAGTAGGCGAACCCGAAGCGGTGCGGCCCGTCGCTGCCGAGCACCACGCCCCAGTGCCGGTACCCGCCGGGGTTGCCCACCACGTTGTTGTAGAGGTAGAAGGGCCCGCCCTGCCAGGTCTCGATTCCGCCGAAGTCGTTGTTGTTCAGCAGCGGGTCGATCACGCGGTTGTGATGGGCGAGGATGCGCACCAGCGGCACGTCCCACGCCGCCCCGCCGCGCTTGCCCCCGCGCATGTTCAGCCCCAGGCCCCACGTCCGCGAGAGCATGTTCCCCGCCAGCTCCGCCGTGCGCGGGTTCGACACGTCGATCGCCACGCCGCCGTTGAACCGCCCCGGCCGGCGCCCGATCTCGTGCAGCCGATTCCGCATCACCCGCACGTCCTTGAGCAGCCCCGCCTTCAGCTCCACGTGACCCCACAACGCCCCGTCCTCGATGTGAATCCCCCCGCCGTCCGTGTACCGGATGTCGTTGTCCGCCACCGCGATCGAATCCAGGTGCTCCGCCTCGCCCGGCGGGTACATGAACACCGCGCGGTACACGTGCTCGAACCGGCAGTGCGACACCCGCACGTCCTGCCCGTGGCCCATCAGCCGGATCGTCGCCGACGCCGGCCCCTCGCGCAGCACGAAGTTCCGCTCGCCCGCCTCGTACGCCACCTCCGTCAGATCCCACGACACGTTCGTGAACCGGAACGTCAGCCCCGAAATGTGCACGTGCTCCATGCGCGACGCGTCGATCAACATCCGATGCCGCGCCGCCTCGATCGTCACGTCCTCGGGCGTCAGGCCCTCCGGCAGCCGGACGTGCAGCCGACCGCCGCTGCCGCGACGTTCGAACCAGAACTCCCCTTCCGGATCGTCCAGGTAGTGCGGCTTGTCCTCCAGGTAGTACCGCGCCCCGCGCACGATCACGTAATGGTTCACCCCGCCGAACTGCCCGCCGAAGCCCAGCCCCCGCCGCTCGGTGTCCACCACCTGCACCCGCGCCGGGTAGGGCGTGCTCATGACCCACCCATACTCCGTCCACACGGTCGCCCCTTCGTAATAGTCCGCCTCGCGCGTCAGGTTCTCCGTGTCGATGCCCAGGTACAGCCGCTGACCACCCGGCCCCTCAACGAAGTTGCGATGCTGATGCGCCCGCTCGTTGTTCCACTGCCACCACTCGGCCTTGACGTCGTCCACGTCCCCCGGCCGCCAGTTCGGCACCCGCGCCAGCGGCAGCCGCCTCACCTCGCCCGACTCCTCCACCATCCACACGTTGCGCGGCAGGAAATCCAGATCCACCCACCACACCTCATCCGGCTCCGGAATGTCCGCATGCTCCGCCCCGCGACGCCAACCCTCGCGCACCGCCACCGAGCCGTAAATCTTCGCCTCGCCCTCGCCCCACGACGGGTCCGATGTCAGCCGCACCGGCCGGCCCGGCTCACCCACGATCTCGTCCGTCACCAGCGCCCCGCGATACACCACCCCACGCTTGAACACGTAGGTGTCAGCCTCCCCGCCCCCCGCCGCCTGCCCCCGCGCGTTGGCGTCCCACGGATGATGCCGCCACGCCGTCGCCGGCGTACGCCCGTCATTGTCGTCACTGCCTCCGACGTAGTCGATGTAGCGAACCGACTCACCCACCTCGAACACGAAAGGCTCCGGCTTCCACGCCAGATCCCCCGTCTCCAGCACCTCCGCATGCGGCCGCGCCCACGAATAATCCCCAACATCCACCGCCACCGCTCGCGGCGCCGCAACCACGATCATCATCACAACCACCGCGACGATGGCAGCGACGAACGTCGAGACGCTGACAGCCGGGCACTTGGTGGCGGGGGTGGGAGAGGTGGCGGGGGTG
>SKPT01000357.1 GCA_007119405.1 Phycisphaeraceae bacterium | reverse complement strand
GCGGCCTGACCCCGCGAGCAAGCGACGACGCGCAACGCAGCGAAGGTCCAGGAACTCGAACTGACAGCAGAGGCTTCGCGACCTTCGCCCGCTTCGCTTCTTCGCGGTTTATCGATGGCCAGGTGTATGAACCGATGTCACCCCCGCAGCGCGTCCCAGGCCGCGGCGATGGCGGCGTCGTCGAGGGTGTCGACGATGTCGACGCGGCCCAGGGCGGTGGGCAACACGAGGCGGATGCGGCCGGCGGCGACCTTCTTGTCGTGACGCATGATCTCGATGAGCTTGGCCGTGGCCGGCAGGTCCGGGGCGCGGGTGGGCAGCTCGACGGCCGCGAGCAGGGCCTCGACGCGCGGCAGCAGCTCCGGCGGGCAGAGCTTGTGCTCCACCGCCAGGCGTGTCGCGGCGACCAGGCCCAGGGCGACGGCTTCGCCGTGGAGGTAGCGGCCGTAGTCCGTGCCCGCCTCGATGGCGTGGGCGAAGGTGTGGCCCAGGTTCAGGTGCGCCCGCTCGCCGGCCTCCTTCTCGTCGGCGATGACCACCGCCGCCTTGATCCGCACGTTGCGCTCGAGCAGCTCGACCATGACGTCGCTGTCGAGGCGGACGATGCGCCGGTGGTTGGCTTCGAGAAACGCGAACAGCGCCGCGTCGCGGATGATCGCGTGCTTGACGCACTCGGCCAGGCCGGCGCGCAGCTCGCGCGGCGGGAGGGTGGCGAGCGTGTCGGGGTCGATGGCCACGAGGCTCGGCTGGTGGAACGCGCCGATGAGGTTCTTGCCCTGGGGCACGTTGACGCCGGTCTTGCCGCCCACCGACGCGTCGACCATCGCCAGCAGCGTGGTCGGCACCTGGACGAGCGGAATGCCGCGGAGGCAGGTGGCGGCGGCGAAGCCGGCGGTGTCGCCGACGATGCCCCCGCCCAGCGCGATCAGCGGGCTCTTGCGCTCCAGGCGGGCATTGAGCAGCGTCTCGTGGAGCCTGGCGACGGTCGCCAGCGTCTTGTGCTGCTCGCCGGCGGCCATGGTCGTGAACGTGGTGTCGTAGCCGGCTTGCGTGAGCGAGGCCAGCGCGGCCTGGCCGTGGGTGTCGGCGATGGCGGCGTCGGCGACGAGGGCCGCGCGGGCGTGGGGGGCGACGTCGCGCACCGTGGCGCCGAGGCGCGCCAGCAGGCCCGGCTCGATGATGACGGCGTAGCGGTGGTGCGCGAGGGTGAGCTCGACGGTGGGCATGGGGGGAGTTTACGAATTCAGAATTCAGAATGCAGAATGCAGAAAACCAGGAGGTTCGCATCGTGGCATTCGGGGCCTGGGAGAAACCGCGAAGGTGCGAAGAAGGCAAAGGACGCGAAGAGGATTCAGTTGGTTTGATTCTTTGCAGCGTCGCGCCTCTGCGCTCTTTCGCGGTTTGGTGGGCGACTCACGTTGAGGTTCGGGTTATTCAGAGGTCCCCTTATTCATTCTGAATTCTGAATTCTGAATTTCCCCCCTACCCCGGCAGGATGCGGAACAGCGGCGGGTGCAGGCCGGTCGTGAAATAGTAGATCGTGCCGGCGGCGCTGAACGCGAGGATGGACAGCAGCTCGGCGGCGATCAGGCCGACGGCGAAGGGCTTGATGTGGTGATAGGCGCGCTCGCCGCCGACGGTGATGACGGCCCACTTGAACAGCGCGGCCAGGAAGAAGGAGAAGGCGAAGTGGGTCATGGGGTAGGTGCCCCAGACGACGAACAGCACGGGGTGAATCGGCCACCAGGGCAGGCGCAAACGGGCGACGGCGCAGATCCAGACCAGCGCCAGGCCCAGCAGCGCCCAGCCGACGACGCCGGCGTCCGGCCGGGCGTTGCGCAGGTGGTCCATGGCGGACATGTTGACGGTGTCGCCAAGCTCGCCGCGGGCGTGCAGCTCGTTGATGGCGCTGGAGACGTAGTCCAGCGTCAGGCGGGGGAGCATCTCGGCCCAGCCGTCGTCGGGCCGGAACCCGCGGTTGTACTGGATGGTGAGGGTGACGGTGAAGGCGACGGCGAGGCCGACGACGCTCACGACGATCAGGATCGGGGCCAGGCGCGCGGGGGAGGCTTTGCCCATGCGTTCGCCGAGTCGCAGGGCGTTGACGATGTAGGGGCCGATCGACTCGCGCGGGTCGGCCATGAACACGAGCGAGGCGAAGCCGAGGATGATCAGCGACTCGGGCCCGATGCCCTGGACGCCGAGCAGCCCGGCGAGGATGACGCTGGGAAACCACATGGGCTGGGCGTAGAACAGGCCGGTCTCCGCGTTCAGCCGTGCCTGGACGAGAAAGACCATGAGCACGCAGGCGATGAGCATGACGGCGAGCAGGGGCGAGAGGCTGGCGTAGGCGGCGAGCAGATAGACGATGGCGAGGGTGCACAGCACCAGGCCGCGGAGCGCCCAGACGGCGTAGGCGGGCACGTCGGGGCTGGGCTTGGCCAGGCCGGCGGCGCGGCCGACGACGTGCAGGTAGTAGTGCCGGCCGAAGTAGAGGATCATCAGCGTCAGGCCGGCGTAGGCGCCGAAGCGCAGGGCGTTGCCGTTGTTGCCGATGTTCCATGGCGAGTTGGTCAGGCTGGTGCCCGAGCGCAGCAGGATCGCGCCGAGCACCAGCCAGAGCACGGCCGAGACGCCGAGGCTGAAGGAGATGCGGGTGTTGATGAAGAAGCCGAAGCCCACGGCGGAGAAGAAGATCGCCGGGTGGAACACGCCCCAGGAGTCGGGCACGCGGGAGGCGTTGGGAAAGAGCTGGCGCAGGGGGTTGAAGTCGAACTGGCGCTCGATCTGCGGGACCCAGTCGTGCCACTGGTGCAGGCCGTTGAGCCCGTGGATGGCGGCGACGGCGAGGAAGGCGATCCAGAAGAGCTGGCTGCGCGTCAGGTCGGGCAGCCACGCCCGGCCGCTGCGGCGGGTGGCCTCTTCGAGAAACGCGACCGTCGGGTAGGCCATCAGCTCCCGATGAGCCCACTGCGGATGCACGACGAGGATCATCAGCAGCCCGGCCAGGCCCATCAGCAGCGCGGCGAAGATCCAGAGGCGGATGACCGGCCACCAGGCGGCCCAGGGCAGGTCGCGCGGCGTCAGCGTCTCGTCGCCGTCGTGGCCGCCGATCAGCGAGCCGGTGATGAACGGGTCGTAGTCGGCGCCCAGCAGCAGCACGCCCGAGCCGGCCGGCCCGGGGCGGATGATGCCCGGCAGCGAGCGCTCCAGCAGGTCGCGGGCCAGGGTCAGCCGCTGGCGCTCGGTGAGGTTGTCGACGTCGTTGAGCCGGACGATCACGTGCTCGGGCAGGTCCAGGCCGGCGAACGCGTCCAGGTGGAGGTAGGCCTGCTCGGCCAGCGCGTGGTTGATGCCGGCGACCAGGGTGCGCCGGTGCTCGGGGCCGACGTACTGGCCGGGCTCGAGGGTGTGCAGCAGGGCGCGGGCGTCGGGCCCGAGCTGGCGGCGCAGGTGGGCGACGGCGGCGGGGGGGTCGTGGGCGGTCAGCGCGGCGACGAGGGCGTCGAAGTCGGCGACGTACGCCTCGGCGAGCAGGGGCGAGCCGCCGGGAATGTAGGACAGCACGTTGGTCGCGCCCCAGTTGGGCTTGACCTGCTTCTGCTGGGCCGGCAGCGTCACGAGCTGGTTGAAGATGCGCATGAGGTTGGACCCGGGCCAGGCGCAGACGGCCAGGCCCAGGGCGACGATGATCGCCAGCTCCCCGCCGCGCAGCATGCGCGCCGGCCGGGCGGCGGCGATGAGCGGGTTCACCGCCAGCAGGGCGACCAGCGCCATGCCGAAGACGACGGCGGGCAGGTGGTTGCCCAGCAGGAACGTCTGCCGGATGACGTGGTCGTTGAAGTAGGTGAACCCGGCGATCGCCAGGGCCAGCAGCGTGCCGAGGGTCAGGGCGCGTGCGGTCATGGAGGGTTCCGTCTCAGGAGCGCTGCGCTCTTACCCCCCTCCCTCCGGGAGGGGTTGGGGGAGGGTGCGTCCAATGAAGCTTGGGTTCAGATTTGGCCGTGGATCTCCGGTGGACGTTGTCGCAGATGCAGGGCAGGATCGTGGATGCACGGTGGTCGGAGACGCCCTCCCCCTGCCCCCTCCCGGAGGCAGGGGGCTGCACTACTGCCCAAGCTTCTGCTTGATCATCTCGGTCACCACCTTCGCGTTGGCCTGTCCCTTGCTCAGCTTCATGATCTGGCCCATCAGCGCGCCGATCGCCTTGCCCTTGCCGGCCTTGATGTCGGCCACCGCCTTGGCGTTCTTCGGGTCGGCGAGCACCTGGTCGACGTACTGCTCCAGCGCGCCGGTGTCGGAGACCTGCAAGAGGTTGTGGCGCTCGGCCAGGTCCGCCGCCGCCGCGCCGGGCTCGTCGCAGCAGAAGCCGAAGAGCTGATCCGCGGCGCTGGAGCCGATCTTGTCGTCGGCGATGAGCTGGGCGACGCCGGCGACCTGCTCGGCCGTGATGGGCAGCTCCGCCAGGTTCACCCCGCGCTCGTTGGCGTGCTTGGCGCCGTAGTTCAGCAGCAGCGTCGCGGCCCGCTTCGGCTCAACGCCCGCGGCGAGCACCTCGTCGAAGAAGCGCGACTCGGCCGGGTCGTCCACCAGGGCGCGCGCGTCCTTCTCGTTCAGCCCCAGCTCGTGGACGTAGCGCTTCAGCCGCGCCAGCGGCAGCTCGGGCACCTGCGCGGCGATGCGCTGCTTCCACGCCTCGTCGACGTGCAGATCGACCAGGTCCGGGTCGGGGAAGTAGCGGTAGTCGTGGGCCTCTTCCTTCTCGCGCTGAAGGACGGTGACCTGCCGCACGTCGTCCCAGCCGCGCGTGGACTTGGAGCCGGGCTGCATGACCTGGCCGGTCTCCAGCCACGCTTCGATCTGGCGCTCGTACTCGTGGCGGACGGCGCCGTCGAGGGCGCGGAAGCTGTTGAGGTTCTTGATCTCGACGATGGGCGTTTTGTACGTCTCGCCCCCGCGCTCGATGATGACGTTGATGTTGGGCTCGAAGCGCATGTGCCCGCGCTGCATGATGCCTTCGCTGACGCCCAGGTGCCGGCAGATGTGGCGCAGCGTCTGGCCGAACATCACGACCTCTTCGGGGCTGGTCATGTCCGGCTCGGTGACGATCTCCAGCAGCGGCGTGCCGGCGCGGTTGAGGTCGACGATGGAGTGATCGATCGGGGCGCCGCCGGGCGCTTCGTGCAGGAGCTTGCCGGCGTCTTCTTCGAGGTGGGCGCGGATGATGCGCACGGTCTTGGTGGGCGCGTCGGGGGCGTCGCGGGTGAGGATCTCCAGCGCCCCGGGTCCGCACAGGGGCATGTCGTACTGGCTGATCTGGTAGTTCTTGGGCAGGTCGGGGTAGTAGTAGCTCTTGCGGTCCCACTTGGTGCGTGATGCGATTTCGCAGCCCAGGGCGCTGCCGACGAGCATGGCCATCTCGACGGCCTGCTTGTTGATCACCGGCAGCACGCCGGGCATGCCCAGGACGACCGGGTCGGTGAGCGTGTTGGGCTCGGCCTCGTAATGGTCGGGGTGGGCGACGTTGGGCGCGCTGGTGAACATCTTGCTGCGCGTGGCGAGCTGGACATGAATCTCCAGCCCGACCATCAGCGTCGCGGTCAGGTCGTGCTCGGCGGCGATGACAGGCGTGGCGGTCATGGCGGGGGATTTTAGCGAAATGCAGGAGGCGGGATGCACCGATGCGCGGCCGGCGTCCCGCCGGAGAGGTGCGTTCTTAACCCCCCTCCCCCCGGAGGGGTTGGGGGAGGGTGCGTCCGACCGCCTTGCGTCAACGACGCGCAATACGTCTGCGACGACGTTTGCCGAAGGTCGACGGCAGGACGTAGACCCAAGGGCCAGCCGACACACCCTCCCCCTGCCCCTCCCGGGGGGAGGGGGGTTAGAATGTCGCCCATCGTCGGATCCCCGCTGCCAAGGCTCACGCAAGTGATTCCCATGAACCGAATTTCATCGTCGTTACATCGCTCGCCGCTGAGGCTGACGGCAGCGGTGGTGTTGGCCGGTCTGGTGTCGGCGGTGGTGACGGGGGCGGGTTGCGAGCCGCCGCCGCCCCAGGCGGACGTCACCTACATCTCCAACGCCGCGCACATGACGCTGGACCCGCAGACCGTCAGTTGGGTGCACGACATCCGCGTCATCGAGCAGATGTACGAGCCGCTGCTCGAGTATGACTTTCTGGCCGAGGAGCTGGTGCCGGCCGCGGCCGAGCGCTGGCAGGTCAGCGACGACGGCTTGACCTACACGTTTCACCTGCGCGACGACGCGCGCTGGTCCAACGGCGACGCGGTCACGGCCGAGGACTACATCTTCGCCTGGCGCCGGGCGATGCTGCCGGACCTGGCGAGCGTCTACACGCCGCTGATGTATCGCATCCGCGGGGCCAGGGACTTTTTCGACTGGCGCAACGAGCAGATCGAGCAGTACGCCTCCATCCGCGAGCAGGCCCGGCGTGCCGACCAGGCGCGCGACGAGCCCGAGGTGGCCCGGCAACTCTGGGCCATGACCGAGCAGCGGTTCCGGGAGACGGTGGGCCTGTCGGCGCCCGACGATCGCACGCTGGTCGTGGAGCTTCAGCGCCCGGCCCCCTACTTCCCGCTGATGACCACGTTCGCCACCTTCCTGCCGGTGCACCGCGCCTCGGTCGAGCCCGAGCAGGCGCTCGACCCCGCCTCGGGCATGCTGCGCATGAGCAGCGGGTACTGGTCGGACCCGTCGCGCCTGGTGACCAACGGCCCGTACCGCCTGGGCGAGCATCGCCACGGCCGGTGGCTGCTGATGCGCGCCAACGAGCATTACTGGGACGCCGGGTCGCTGGCCAACGCGTCCGTGCTCGAGCGGATCATCGAGGATCACTCCAACGCGATGCTGGCCTACGAGCGCGGGCGGGCGGACATCTGGCCGGGCCTGCCCAGCGGGGACCTCGCCGCGGACCTCGTCGGCGACGAGCGGCGCGACGACGTGCACACCGTCCTGCAAACCGGCACCTACTTCTACAACTTCAACAGCAACGCCACGCTGCCCGACGGCCGGGACAACCCACTGGCCGATGCGCGCGTGCGGCGGGCGCTGTCCAAAGCGATCGACCGCCGGCAGATCGTCAACCGCATCACGCGGCTGGACCAGCCGGTGGCGCGCAGCTACGTCCCGCCGGACGTCGTGCCCGGCTACGACCCGCCCATCGAGCATGGCGTGAGCTTCGATCCGGAGCGTGCGCGCGAGCTGCTGGCCGAGGCGGGGTAT
>SKPT01000142.1 GCA_007119405.1 Phycisphaeraceae bacterium | reverse complement strand
CCCTACGCCCGCGACGACGAGCATGGCAGCCGCGCCATCAACCCCATGGAGCTCTACCACAACCAGGTCACCCGCGTGCAGGGGCCCTTCTCCCTGCGCATGTTCCACCGCTCCTGGGGCCTGATGCTCATCCAGGCGAACATCACCGCCCCCTGCACCCTGCTCGACTTCCCCAGCCTCGAACGCTTCGAGCAGGAGCTCGCCGACGAACCTTACGACATCGTCGGCATCAGCGCCATCCCCGCCAACGTCGAGAAGGTCCGCCGGATGTGCCTGCGCATCCGACAGCAGCAGCCCGACGCCACCATCGTCGTCGGCGGCCACGTCGCCAACGTGCCACGCCTGGACGAGAAGATCGACGCCGACCACATCGTCCGCGGCGAGGGCATCGCCTGGTTCCGACGCTTTCTCAACGAGCCCGACCCCGATCGCCCCATCGAGCATCCGCCGATTCTCTCCGGCCTGGGCACGCGCTCCATGGGCATCACCCTGCGCGAACGTCGCGGTGATGTCGCCGCCACCATCATCCCCTCCGTGGGATGCCCCGTCGGGTGCAACTTCTGCGCCACCAGCGCGATGTTCGGCGGCAAGGGCCGGCACATCGGCTTCTATGAGACGGGCGACGAGCTGTTCGACGTCATGTGCCAGGTCGAGCGGCAGCTCGGCGTGCGCTCGTTCTTCATCATGGACGAGAACTTCCTTCTGCACCGCAAGCGCGCCCTGCGGTTGCTCGAGCTGATGCAGGAGCACGACAAGGCCTGGGCGATGTACGTCTTCAGCTCCGCCAACGTCCTGCGCTCCTATCGCCTCGACCAGCTCGTGGCGATGGGCATCTCCTGGGTCTGGATGGGCCTGGAGGGCAAGGACAGCAAGTACGCCAAGCTCAGCGGCACCGACACGCTGGGCCTGGTGCGCACGCTCCAATCGCACGGGATCCGGGTGCTGGGCTCGAGCATTATCGGCATGGAGGAGCACACGCCCGAGAACATCGACGAAGCCATCGATCACGCCGCCAGGCACGACACCGAGTTCCACCAGTTCATGCTCTACACGCCGGTGCCCGGCACCGCGCTGTTCGAGGAGCATCGCGCCGCCGGCACGCTGCTCGACCCGGACTGCGAGGACATGGCCGACTTCCACGGCCAGCTCTGCTTCAACTTCCGCCATCCGCACATCCCACCCGGCGCCGAAAGCGAGATGATCCTCCGCGCGTTCAAGCGCGACTTCGCGGTCAACGGCCCGAGCGTGATCCGCGTCGCCCGCACCACGCTGGCCGGCTGGAAGCGCTACCGGAACTGTCCCGACCCGCGCATCCGCGCGCGGTTCGCATGGGAGGCGCGCGAGCTGGCGACCAGCTACGCGGCCGCGTGCTGGGCGGCGCGCAAGTGGTTCCGGCGCGATCCGAAGCTGTACGATCGCATCGACAACCTGCTCAAGGACATCTGCCGCACGTTCGGCCTGCGCGCCCGGCTCGCCGCGGCGATCGGCGGGCGCTACCTTTACCGCAAGCTGCTGGCCGAGGATCACCGCCTCAAGAACGGCTGGACCCGTGAGCCGACGACCTGGTACGAACGCATCAACCAGCCGGCCACGCTTGCCTGTTGATCTCTGCTCAGGAATACAAGCGCAGCCGGCGGAGCTTGGCAGTACAAATCGCCGTCAAGCACTGACAAGGCCGAGGACAACCTTGTCAGTGGCACCCCGACACCCCGCCACCCCGACAACAATGATCAAGCTCCCCCCGGCGTCGACGCTCGAACGCCGGGAGGTACAATGGCCCGGAAATGACCGTCGGGCAACGGGTCACACCATCACCTCCGGAGTACTGTCATGGCAACGATGCGCAGCGTGCAATTGGCGACGGCTGTCTGCCTGGCCGCGATGGGCCAGATCCTCGCTGTGGCCCCGGCAACGGCCGATGACGATCAGCCGCGCTGGCGCATCATGTCCATCCGATCGCACGCCGAGTTTCAGGCCGGCGTCATCGGCGGCGAGGCGGAGCAGCACCCGCACGGCATGGCGCGATCGCCGTCCCACCCGGACATCGTCTACCTCTCCCACGACGTCGGGCAGGCCTGGCGCAGCGACGACAACGGCCGCACGTGGCACCACCTGCCCGGCCGGGGGCTGCACGTCACGGCCGGGCAGTCCATCGCCGTCGACCCCGTCGATCCGGACACGCTGCTGTTCATCGTCGACAACGCCTGGAACTACCTGCTCGCCGACGACGCGGGGCTCTACCGCAGCACGGACGGCGGCGAGACGTGGGACCTCGCCCTGGCGACCGACTCCCAACACCAGCGCACGCACCAGGAGAACATCGCCCACGCCCCGGGCTCCGTGGACGACGACGGCGCCCGGCGATGGTACGCCGGCTTCCCCGACGGCGGACTCTATCGCTCCGACGACCGCGGCCGGAGCTGGAGCCGCGCCGCCGAGCTCGACGGCCACGACCCGCTCTATGCCGTGCATGTCCATCCCCACGACGACGATCACGTCTTCGTCGCCTCCAGCGCCGGGTTGTTCGTCAGCCACGACGCCGGGCAGACCCTCCAGCCCCTGGGCGACCTGCCCGCCGGGCACGTCTCGTCCGTGCGCCTCGACCCGGCCACGCCCGACGAGATCCACGCCACGGTGCGCGGCCAAGGGTTGTATCGCTCGCGCGACGGCGGGGCGAGCTTCGAGCAGATCCACGCCTTTGACGCCATGTACGTCTTCATCCACCAGCGCGATCGCGACGTGATGTACCTCGTCGGCCAGCGCAATGCCGGCACGCTGGTGACCGACGACGGCGGCGCAACGTGGCACCGCGCTACCACCGAGCCGGCCCAGGGCCTCGGACGCGACGACGGCCATTGGAAAGGCGACTTTGACGGGCCCTTCTCCGCGGTCCTGCCGGACCCCCGCGACCCGGCCAAGGCCGTCGGCTATTCGCGGGCGACGTTGTGGCGCACCGACGACGGCGGCCGCACCTTCCGTGACAGCTCCACGTTGTGGACCGGCTACGCCTGGGGCTGGTTCACCTCGGCCGCCGCGTTCGACCGCCACGACCCCCTCCGCTTCGCCTTTTTCCTCTATGACGTGGGCATGGTCACGACCGACACCGGCGGGGATTACTTCGAGCGACACGGCATCCCCTGGCAGTGGCGACGCGACGACATGATCCGCCACTCGGGCATGTACGCCGGCGACATCAAGCCCGGTTCCGACGGCCAGGTCATCGTCGCCGCGGCCGGCATGTACTGGGCCAGCAAGCTCGTGCGCTCCGAGGATGGCGGCGCGACCTGGCAGATCGTCCACGACGACGAGGCCGGCCACCTCTACGTCGCCTTCCATCCGGACGACCCCAGCATCGTCTACGCCCACGACAAACGATCGACCGACGGCGGACGCAGCTTCCAGCGCGTCGCCGGGCTCGAGCCGCACAACGGCATCATCGTCGGCATGGCCCCCTCCCAGCCGGACACCGTCTACGCCGTCAACGGCGATCGCGACGCCGTCCTCCGCAGCGACGACCGCGGTGAAACCTGGGACGTCTACACACGCCCGGGCTGGGCGATCAACGTCATGGACTCCAAGCCCACCTTCCGCGTCCACCCCACCGACCCCGACCGGATCTACACCATCGACCGCGACGGCGACCTGGCCAGCTTCGACGGCGAATCGTGGACCACGGCCATGGGCGTGCTGGCGCTGGCCGGCGGCGGCGCCGAGCAGGGCAACGCCGTGCGCCGCGTCGCCATCGACCCGCGCCACCCCGAGATCATCTACGCCGGCACCCTCACCCCCGGCCGGCCGTTCCTCTTCCGCAGCACCGACGCCGGCGAGACGTGGCGGGACATCTCCGGCAACCTCGGCCGCATCGGCGCCGGCGGCCTGGAGGTGCATCCGCTGACCGGCGACGTGATGCTCGGCGGCATCGCCGGCACACGCGTCCTGGCCCCGCCCTACGAAAGCGAGCAGGCCATCTACCATCGCCTGCCCGAATTTCAGGGCCACTGATACGGGTTAGATACAGGCCTGGGCGCGGAGTGCCACCGGCTTGACCCGCCGGGCAGGCCGTGCGTTCGCCGCTCGTCGCACGGCTTGCCACTTCGCGGACAAATCCTGGCGCCCGCACAAGGAATCATCTGGGTTCGGGTGACAAGCCGACCGCGCACGAAGACCCTACTCAGGCGTTGCACGGCTCAGGCGCAGTGTCTTGATCTCGAACGGATGCATCGGCACCTCCACGGTCTCGTCGGCGCAGTACGCCGGAGCCAGCTTCGTTTCCAGCAGATCGGATTCCCATGCGCCTCGAACACCGGGACAACGAATCCTGGCCGTGCATGGCGCACCGCCGGCCTCGTAAATGCGGACGATCATCTCTTCGCCGGCCCCGTCCTGCGGCGCCTTGACCGCCGCCAGCACACACCGGCTGGGCTCCACGCTCATCGCCGAGGCATCCGCCGCGTGCGGTGAGGCGTTGGTGATGAATCCCGCATGCAGAGGGGTGTTGACGGCCTGGGCCTGCTGGATCAGCTCGTGACGTGCCGACGCGCCCGCGTAGGCCACGATGGCGAACTCGAAGCGCTGCCGACCGTGCTGCGAGGAGGTGTCATCCGGCCTCATGCCGGTGCGCTCGATCGCCGGCGCTCGCAGCAGCGTGGTCGCGATGTCGCCGTCGATGACCTCCACACCATGGGCGCCGCGGTTGATCAGCCCCACGCCCTGGTCCGCGTCCTCCAGCGCGACGAACCGGTGGGCCGGCCACTCGCCGGCGCACGTATGCCGGACGCGGTACGGCCGGCGACGCACCAGCCCGAACGGGATCTCATAGATCCCCTGCGAGCTGTTGACCGTGGTCGGCAGGTGCATGCGGATGCGGCTGGCTTCGCCAAGCCAGTCCAGCTCGATCGCCACGTCCAGCCGGGCGGCGTCCGCCAGCAGCGTCAACACGAGTCGCCAGTGCAGGTGATTGCCCCGGACGCGCCACGGTGCGGCTGACGGGTCGAGGCCGATCACCACATCCGCCTCGGCATGCTCCTGTCCCGCCCAGGGCAGCGTGGGGAAACCGCCGGCCATGACCAGGCGCTGCCCCAGCGGCGTCACCTCGGGCTGCGCGAGGGTGATGGCACCGGATGTTGCGGGCAGCTCCGCCCGGATCGGGTCGGCGATCTGGAACGCCCCCACGTCGTGCTGGACCGTCAGCAAACCGCCCGCATCGCTGACGATCGCCCGGCCGCTGCGCTTGCACACGATCCGTTCGATCCCGCCGGCCTGCGTGCACTCGACACGCAAATGCTCGTTCTCGATGACCGCCTCGTCGATGGTCGCCGGTTCCCTCGCCCCGAGGCGCGGGCCGGGGCTCAGCACGTATCGGCTCGCGCCGACCGGCGGTGTGCGCGCCAGCAGATGCACCTGGCCATCGACAACCTCGAAGGGCACGGCCTGGCCATCATGCAGAACCTGCCGCACACCCTCCCAGCCGTGCGGCAGATCGACGCTGGCCACATCCTCCCGCATCCAGGGCAGGCCGTTGAAGACACGCACCTCGATCTCGTCGCGATCCGCCGGCGCGTCGCGCGACAGCCCCAGCGCCTGATCCAGTACCGTTGTCGCCGTGCGCTCGACCTGATCGAGCCAGCGCATCGCTTCACGAAACACCTTCGTGGGCATCGAGCCGGTGTACACGTCGTGGCTGTGGACGTAGGCCAAAAGCCACCACGCCTCCTCCACCTCCCGGGCGACGTCATCCAGACCGACGAGGGTCGCCGCCTTCTCCGCTTCCAGCAGCAGATTCTCGATCCGCCGGTTGCGCAGGCGGACGGTCGGCCTGAGGCCGAAGGTCCCGGTGAACGCCGGGTTCAGGTCCGCCTCCAGCACGGGCCAGCGATCCGGCTCGTCGCCGAGGGCGGCGATGAAGCGACCGATCGTGCCGAAGGCCCATTGTTGGCGATCCGCTTCGTCGAGCTGGTCCAGCCATGCCGCGCCGCGGATGCTCGGCACACGCTCGTTCTCGTCGTACACAACGACGAGGTGGGGGCCATCGGCCTCGGCCGCGGCTGCAGCGCTCAGCAGCGCATCGATGCGCTCGTGGCTCCGGACCATCCGCCAGTGCACCCGGTGCCGCGGCACGTAGGGGGCGTGGGCATCCGACCCGATCACCAGCACCTCGCTGCCGTCAAGCCCGCGGGCGCGGAAGATCTCGGGCTTGTACTCGCCGCCCAGGCGGTTGGCGACCAGGTGCGCCATGCCCAACTGCCGCAGAATCTGCGGCATTTGAGCGCTGACGCCGAAGGTGTCGATCAGGTCACCCGTCGCCGCGAGGGTTCCCAGATGCTCGCGCGCCCACTGGCGACCGATCAGGAGATTGCGCACCAGGCATTCGCCGTTGGGGCCGTTGGTGTCCGCGGTAGAGGCCATCGCGCCGATCAGCTCGACCCGGCCCTGCTTGACGAAGCCCTTGAGCCGGTCGATGAGATCAGGCCTGCGTTGAGCGAGGCTGCGGTAGTGGGCGACCTGCTCGATGGTGTAGGTAAACGTGGCGTGCTGCTCGAGCAGGTCGAGCATCCGCACGAGCGTGCTCTCCATGAACTCGGCGTACTCGTTGCTGTCGTGCAACCATGCCAGGTCGATGTGGCTGATCCCGACGATGTGAAACTGTCTTGCACCCATGCCGGTTAACCCTGTGGATGTGAGCGGAACCGCCCGTCGGCGGCATGCTCAGCTTACCCGTTTACGCCCCGTCGCGAGGCGGGGCCCGGGCGATCATCCGTCAGGGTCGAAGAAGTAGACGTGCACCGACGAGTAGGGCTGGTAGGTGCGGTGGCTGAAGTAGGCGCGCAGGTCCAGCGAGGCGGGCAGGGCCTCGTCGCGGTCGATCATTGTCGGGGCGCTGCCGTGCACCAGCAGCCAGGCCGGGGCCTCGTAGCCGGCGAGGTCCTCCTCGGTGAAGGCGAAGCGAAGCGGATGCACGTCGTCGGTGCCCAGGTAGTAGCGCGCGATGTGCAGGGGCACGAAGTCGGCCAGGACAAGCTCACCCTCGACGCGGTGGCGCTGGATGTAGCCCGCCGCCTCGCGCCAGCGCTCGCGATGCCCGTAGCCGCCGGTGTAGTAGATGAGGTTGCTCACGAGCACGCTGGCCAGGACGATCGCCGGCGCGGTCGCCGCCAGGGCGACGCCCCCGTCGCGGCGGACCTTGTCGAAGATGGCGGTCAGCCCGATCGCCGCCAGCAGCAGCCACCCGTACATCGACGGGCAGGCGTAGCGTGTG
>SKPT01000624.1 GCA_007119405.1 Phycisphaeraceae bacterium | reverse complement strand
TTGTTCCGGCGACACGCTTTCACCTGCCACAAAAGTCTTCCCTTCACGAGCCGGTTATGCTACCTTGCTCGCGGAGAAGGCCAGCAATGGGCTGGTCGGCATTCAACTGGGGAATGTCGGGTCGGGGCCTGCGGCCCCGCCGAAGCGAAAGGAACCCATCATGCTCAGCCACACGCGTCCGTTCATGCTCGGCTTGGCGGTTTCAGTAATCTGGGCGGCGTCCGCCTCGGCCACGACCTACTACGTGGACTTTGCCGACGGCGACAACGCCACGGACGGGCAGTCGCCGCAGAGCGCGTGGAAGCACGCCCCCGGCGACCCGAACGCCACCGACAACCCTGCCGACGTCGACCTCCAGCCCGGTGACACGGTGATCTTCCGCGGCGGCGTGGCGTACCACGGCACGCTGCGTATTGAGGTGTCCGGCGATCCGGACAACCCCATCACGTATGACGCCAACACGGAAGGGACGTTCGGCGAAGGGCGTGCGAGGCTCGACGGCGGCCGCGTCCTTGAAGGCTGGCAGCCCGTCGAGGATGCGGACCAGGTCCGGGGCAATGAGCAGTGGCAGGACATCTTCTACGCCGACATCGATCTGGATATTTCCAGCAACGTGGACACCGGCCGGTTTGTCACCCACCGTAAGGCGCCGCGCGACATCCAGGCGCCCTGGCAACGCGTGATCCTCGTCGATGGCGACGATGGCCTGCTGCCCATCGCCCAGAGCCCCAAGCCCTCGGACCTGTTCTACCCCGACCGGCCCGGCGACTTTTACGAGTCCGAGCATCGCCTGGAAGTCGATGAGGACGATGGCTTCAGCATCCTCACCGACGAGGAGAACCTCACCGCCGACGACCCGGGTTACTACGACGGCATGCTTGTCGGTGTCCACGGGGGCAACAACCACGTCTACTTCGCCCCGGTGCAGCAGTACCTGACCGAGTCCAACGCGCTGAGGCTGCCGGAGTTCGAGCCCAGCCGGTACGACGAGACGCGTTATGCGCTGTACAACTCGCCGCGTCTGATTGAGAACCCGGGCGAGTGGGCGATCCGTCCGCTGGGTGACGGCCGGTCGCGCGTCTACCTGCTGCCGGATCGCGTGGTCGACGGGGAGCCGGACAACATTGGCTACCCGGTGAAGGAGACGGCGGTGCAGATCGCCGACGGCGCTTCGCACGTCGACGTGCGCGGGTTCCTGATTCAGCGGTACTCCGGCGGCCAAGGTGGGGTCTCCGTGGCGCGCAATGACCCGCGCTCGGAGGGCATTACGGTTGCGGACAACGAGATCCGCTTCGTCGCCGGCCACGCGGGTATTGGCCCCCACCACGCCGACGATGTGACCATCGAGAACAACTACATTCACAGCAATCCAGGCTGGACGACGGCGATTTTCATTAACCGTGTTAACAACTACGAGGTGCGCGATAACTACCTCTACAAGAACTCGGGCAGCGGCATCCGTCATTACGAGGCCGAGAACGGCGTGCTCGATGGCAACGTGATCCTGAAGCACTTCGGCATGCACGCCAGCGCCGTGAACGTCTACGAGGGCTGCACCAACGTCGTGCTTGAGAACAACTACATCCAGGGCACCGCGCCGATCAACCGCAATGCGGAGAACATCGTCTTCCGCAACAACGTGATCGACGCGATGAACCGCTCGGCGGTGACGGTGCCGATCTGGCCATCCGGGCGGACGCGCGGGGAGGACGTGGAAAATGTCACCTTCGAGTACAACACCTTTGTCCGCACCAGCGACGCGGGCTGGGCGTCAGGGATCTATGGCCGGGCGGGCGCCAGCACGCCGCGCGGGCTGGTCGTTCGCCACAACGTGATGGACCGCCCTTACGGGCAGCTCGAGGGCACGTTTGAGAACAACATCTACCTCCGCGAGCCGGATTCCCAGTTCATGGGTGAAGGCAACCAGGTGGTCGGTGACCTCGACGAACTCTTCATCGATCCCAAAAACGGCGATTTCCGCCGCCGCGAAGGCGGGCCGATGATGGACGCTGGCGCGGACGTGCCGCTTGCGCCGGCGCCGCCGGTGATGGAGTGACGCGGTGTCTCGCCGTGGATCCACGCCGCGCTGTTTAAAAACTCTGTCGTCGGCAAGTGGTGGCGTGACAACGTTATGATGAGCGCCGTTGAGACAGAGGTTGTCATGAAAGACCCGGTCCGGAGAACCCAGGTCGGTGTACGAAACGGCGGCTCCGGCTCAGGATAAGGTTGAGCCGGGGTCGGCGGTTCCTGCATCCATGACTGAGGCGTTTATGAGCCGAAGACAATTCCACCTCCTCGGAATCAGCCACATCGACCTGGCGTGGCTTCTTGACAGCCATGAATACGCCGAATTCATGGAAGCAACGCTCGTGCGAATGCTTGACCTGCTCGACGAGCACGACGCATTCACCTACGTCATCGAGCAGGTCGCGCATTACCGTAGCCTGGCTCAACGTCGTCCCGACCTGATCAACCGCCTCCGCCAATATGTTCAGCAGGGCCGGGTTGAACTCATCGGCGCGATGGCGTCCACTGCCGACACGAACGGGCCCAATGGCGAGTGCCTGGTGCGCAATCTCTTGATCGGTCGCCAGTGGGCGAGTGAGCACCTGGGCGCTGTCACGGTGATCGGTGACCTGGTTGACACCTTCGGTGTCAGTGCTCAAATGCCTCAGATCCTCAACGAGTTCGACATGGCGCACCTGATCGCCAACCGTCTGGGCGGCGAGTACAAGCCGGAGATCTTCCGTGCCCGCGGCCTTGACGGCAGCGAGGTGCTTGTGATCGGATCGGACGCCCACGCTCCCTACGTGCCCCGGCACCGCGTGCACTGGCGCATGGTGCGAAGCCATGATCGGATCGACGCACTGCTCAACAGCGCCGCTGCAGCCGAAGCCGACGGCCCCCACCTCGTGGTCGTCTACGACGAGAACGAGCGCGTGCCAAGCATTCGCAGCGCTGCGTGGCTGGATCACCTGGGCGATGCCGAGCGCGAAGAATGGGCCTATGGCACATTCGGTTCGTTCATCCGTGACCTCGGCGACGCCTCGGACCGCTGGCCCGTGCTGGACGCCGACTTGAACCCGGCTTTCACCGGCACCTTCGGCCTCAGGCCCACCATCCGACTGCGCAACCGTCGAATCGAGAATCTGCTGCTGGAGGCGGAGAAAGCGGCCGAGCTCGTCGGCCTGGACAATGTCGCACAGCCACTGGAAGAGGCGTGGTGGCTCATGGCGTACATCCACAGCCATGACGTCTACACCGGCTCGATGCCCACCAAGGTGTATCGTGAAACCATGGGTTGGCTTGATCAGATCGAGCACACGGCGAACACGGTGTTGGATCAAGCGCTGGGGATGTCGCCCAACGTTTCTGCAGATCAAGGCGAGGTCGAGGTGCGCGTCTTCAACGGCCTGCCCTGGCCGCGCGAGGATGTCGCGACCGTCGCCTTGCCGCGTGATTGGTCGGGGGTGCGGCAGGTTGAGCACGATGGGCAGGCTGTGCCGTTCGAAGTCGTCGATGAAATGGTGCACCTGCTGGCTCATGCCCCGCCCGTCGGCGCAAGCCGTTATCGGTTGACCGCTGGTCCGCGCCCCGAGGCGAAGCAACCGGTGAGGGTCGACGAGGCCGTCATTGAAAATGAACACTTGCGCGTCGAATGCACGCGGTCCGGTGGCATCGAACGGATCGTGTGCAAGCGAAGTGGCGAGCCCATCGTGATCGGCGCGGGCGGTCTGCTGAGCGCCCAGCACGACGTGGGCGCGTTCCAGATCGCCGATCCGATCCGCGGCGAGCTGCCCGCGACAGCCGGGTCGATCGACCTCGCGAAGCCCGAGGTGACGCCGCTGGGCCAGCGCGTGGTCATGGCCGGGGCCTTTCCCACGCTGCCGTGGGCGGGGCAGGAGCACGCCGAGGCGGATGTGGCGCTCGGCCTGGACGCGGCAGGCGCGCCGCGCCGCGTCCGTGGCAATCACCTGCACTGGCGACTCGTGCTCACGCTGCTCAACGACGTGCCCCGGCTCGATCTGGCGATCGAGCTCGACTGGCTCGGCGAAGCCAGCCGTATCCGCATGCACGTGCCGACCACGGTCAACAGCTCGCAGGGGATCTACGAGATCCCGTTCGGCCTGGTGCGTCGCCGGCCGTACCGCGTCCGCCACACGTGCGCCGGCGAATGGCCGGCACATCGCTTCGTCGCACTCGAGGACGCGCATCAGGGCGTGGGCCTGATCAACCGCGGCGCCCATGGCGTGGAAGTCATCGACGGCGACATCGCCACCACGCTGCTGCGAGCGCCCGCAATCGAGCGCACCGCCATGAGGCCGGACGACACCTCGTCGCAACACGGCCGGCACCGCTTCGAGTTCGCCCTCGTGGCGTATAGAGGCCCGGCGGCGCGCCACGAGGTGAGCCAGCAGGCTCAGGCAGTCAACGTGCCGTTGCATGCCGGCTTCGTCACCCATCCGTCGCCGCACCCGGCAGATGCCACCATGGCGATGCGGCTCGAACCTGCCCACTGCGTTCTCTCGACGATTAAAGCGCCCCATGACGGCGCGTCCGAGCAACTCATCGTGCGCATCTACGAGACCATCGGCACATCATGCACCGCCAGGCTGCACCTTTCCGGGGTTAAGAGCGTATGGGCTTCCAACTTGCAGGAACAAAAACTCGCCCCACTGCCCTGCGTAGACGACACCGTGGAAATCCCGATGCGCCCGTTCGAAATCACAACCCTGCGCGTAAGCCGTCCACGGCCTGAGCGAAGCCCATAACAGGCTCCAGAGCAGATCGATTGCGGCGGGCGGCTCGCGTGCAGGGCCTGAACATGCATCTGGCGATAGCCGCGGTAGGCTTCTCAGGCCCTGACCACCACCCGAGCGTGGGGGGCTCGTTCCGCGCGTTTCGCAACACGCTTGCCCCCCCGGCGGGGCGGATTTAGCACGGGGACCGATGCCGCCGTACGCATCGAGGATATTTTTACGATGCGTGCTTGCATGCGTGCTAGATGCGTGCTAACATCTGCGGCATCATCAACCCTTCTCGACAAGGAACCGCGATGGCTACCCACCCCAAGCAGTCGTCGGGCGGCAGGGCGAGGGCCCAGAAGCTCACCCGGGAGGAGCGCTCGCAGGCGGCGCGCCGTGCAGCGCAGGCACGATGGGCCAAAGGCGAGGACGTGCCAGCCGTCATCTGCGGCTCGCCCGACCAGCCGCTGAGGATCGGCGACTTGGAGATCCCTTGCTATGTGCTGGACGATGAGCGCCGCGTGATCGTTCAGCGCGGCGTTATGTCCGCACTCGACATGTCCCAAGGTACCGCGGGCCGTGGCGACGGTGATCGACTCTCCCGCTTCCTGGCCACGCGGGCACTTAGCCCATTTGTCACCAATGAGTTACGCGATGTGATCACGAGCCCGATTCGTTTCCGGTCCGGCCCCAGCTTGGCGTACGGCTATGAGGCGACGGTCCTGGCTGACATCTGCGACGTCGTGCTCCAAGCCCGGAAAGAGGGCAAGCTGCATTACCAGCAAGAACACATTGCACAGCAGTGCGAGATGTTGCTGAGAGCCTTCGCGAAGGTCGGCATAGTCGCGCTGGTTGACGAGGCCACCGGGTACCAGTACGTCCGTCAGCGTGACGCCCTGAGCCAGCTCCTGGAGGAATTTCTGTCTGAGGAGCTGCGTCGCTGGGTCAAGACATTTCCTGGCAGCTACTTCAAGGAGATGTGTCGCCTGAAGGGCGTTCCATACCGCCCGGACATGCGACTTCCTCAGTATTTCGGGCACCTCACCAATGATGTCGTCTACAAGCGGCTTGCGCCTGGGGTTCTCGACGCCCTCAAGGAGAAAAGCCCGAAGGACGGCAAGGGTAACCGGCCCAACAAGCTCCACCAGTGGCTCAGCGAGGGTGTCGGGCATCCGAAGCTGATCCAGCACCTGGGGACGGTGATCGGGCTTATGCGCATCTCGCGAACGTGGGACGAGTTCAAGGGGTATCTCGACCAGGCTGCGCCGGCTTACGATAACGGCCACTTGTTCATTCGCGACGACGATTGAAATCGTGGTCAAGCGGTGCGCCAGGCCCACGAATCCGCGAAGCGTGTGGGCGATCGGCACTCCCCGCCCGCCACCACCAAGGCCACGGCTTCTTCTGGCCCCGGCGCTACCGCTGGGAGCGGTCGGCAACGTGCTCGACCTCCTGCGTACCAGTCAGGCCCAAGGCGAACATGGGCTCGCGGCGACGATCCCCACAATTGCGCGGGGCCGTGGTGCTGCGCGACGACCGCGGTCGCTGGCTGTCCAGTGCCAAGCCCAAAAGGCGCGGCGCGGGCGTGCGGCCGGTGCGTGAGTTGCTCGGCGTCGTCGCCAGCGAGGGCGCCGCCGGCGGCATCCTCGTGACCTCCGGCAGCGTCACCTCCGATGCCCAAGCCTTCGCCCGCGACAATACGACCGAGCTCGACGGGCCCCGGCTCGCCGATCTACTCCACGCTACCGCGCTGCACCTGAAAGCGTTCACCTCCACGGGGAGTGCCAGCTCACCGCGCTTTGCTTACGAACCGCTCAATGTCGGCCAGACGCCATCGCACCAACCGTGGCCCCAGCTTCACAGGCTTTGGGATGTCGCCCGAACTCGCCAGGCGCCAGACAGTCCGCTGGCTGAGTTGGAGGATGCCTGCCACCTGCTGGACGTCCAGGAGGCAGATGTGGCGGAAACGAGGGTCTGCTTGGTACTGGGCGATCGCTACTAATATGTCGAAGACACGCGCGCGTAAGCCGCTGTCAGGGATGCGGGCGGCCTTGGCGTACAGCCGCTTGAGACGCTGTTTTAGATCGTGCAGGTCGAACGGTCTGGCCTGCCCGGGATACAACCTGTCGAAGGCACCTGCCCGCAAGCCGCTGTTAAGGATGCGGGCGGCCTCGACGAACAGCCGGTAGAGGCGCTGCGACAGATGGTGTGTCGCCGGCTGGCCGCGGTCGACGTCCTTGAACCGCTGTTCCATCGTCCGCAAGCGTTCAGCGACCATGGCGAACGCCATTGGGCGCGCCGGCGGATAGAGGCTGAGCATCGGGGGCTCGAACAGCACCCGCCGAGAACGTCGCTCCTCAGTGTCCTTCGACATGATGCATCCCTTCGCATGCCGGGCCGGCGCCGGCCGGGGTGCGGGGGATGCGTCCGCGCCCTCGGCCGGGGCCTGTTCGCCGGGGATCAGCCGGCACGCCCGTGGTCTCGATTTTACCGCCGGGACCAATTCTTGCGGGCGCCT
>SKPT01000543.1 GCA_007119405.1 Phycisphaeraceae bacterium | reverse complement strand
CTCGCGGCCATGAACCGCCAGACGTTGCGAGAGGCTGGCGTCTTCTGCGTCAACCTCATCGGCGGGCCCGGCTGCGGCAAGACCGCTCTGCTCGAAACCACGCTCAAACAACTGGCCGACCTGCACCGCATCGGCGTGCTCGTGGGCGACCTGGCCACGACGCGCGACGCGACGCGCCTCGCCGCCCACGCCACGCAGGTCGTGCAGATCAACACCGGCAAGGCCTGCCATCTCGAAGCGCACCAGGTCCGCCAGGCCATGGACAGGCTCAACCTCGACGCGCTGGACATTCTCGTCATCGAGAACGTGGGCAACCTCATCTGCCCCGTGGGCTTCGATCTCGGCCAGGACGTGAAGGTGGGCATGTGCTCCGTCACCGAGGGCGACGACAAGCCCGCCAAGCATCCGCCGATCATTGCCGCTGTAGATGCTCTGCTGCTCAACAAGATGGACCTGATCCAGCACGTGCCCTTCAGCCTCGAGCGTTTCTACGAGGACGTGGCCAGGCTCAATCCCGCGCTGGAGGTGCTTGAGGTCTCGGCGCACACACAGATGATCGATCCGTGGATCGACTGGCTGCTGGCGAATCGCCTCCGGCGCGTCCAGGCCGCCACCGACCGTGCGCGTCCTGTAGGTCGATGAGCATCCACGCAATGCGCTGACCCGCATCCCCCGTAAAGCGGGGAGGCTGCGGCGAACAGGCGTGCGCCCAACCGGGCGGGCAGGTTCGCAGCCAGCCTTCAATCGATCCACTACCCCGAATCATTCAGAACAACCACAGAGGCACAGAGAGCACAGAGTTAAAGCATTTAAAAACAGTCGCTTAGACACGTCGGCGACGCCATGACGCCCGAGGTGCCGCGCGCAGGCTGGGCACGGCAAACCAACTGCAAAACATCTGTAACTTCTTCTTCCTCAGTGATCTCTCTGTGTCTCTGTGCCTCTGTGGTAAATAATCCGGGCTACGCATCCGCATGACGTTTGCGCCGACGGCTGAGGCGTCATGGGCCTTGCGCGGTGCCCGAGATCAGGGCCGGGCACTGACGTCCGCCTCGCGGCCGCGCGGGGCGAGCCTGGCGAGGGGCTTGAGGTTTACGCCGCGGCCCCAGGTCTCGCGCACGCGGTACAGGTAGTGCATGTAGTGCGCCAGCGGCACGTCGGGCGGGACGCGGTGATCGCAGAAGCCGATGTAGCCGCCCCCGTCCACGAGCGGCTGCAGGCGGGCGATCTCGGCGTCGATCGCGTGCGGCGAATGCGCCAGGATGCGCTTGTCGAACCCGCCCATGAGGCGCAGCTCGCGGCCGTACTGCCGGCGCATCGCCACGGGGTCGGCCTGCCAGGTGCCGACTTCAATGGGGAACATCGTGTTGACGCCCGCGTCGAGCCAGAGGGGGATGAGCTCGTCGATGCAGCCGTCGCAGTCGACCCACACGATGTCCACGCCGTGGCGGTTCAGCAACTCGGTGATCCGCCGGTAGTGCGGCACGAGATACTTCTTGAAGTGGGCGGGCGAGAGCAGCGGCCCGGCGTTGTAGCACATGTCCTCCCAGAACGCCCCCGCCTCGAAGCGGGCGCCGGTGGCCAGCACCTTCTCCAGCACGGCGATGACGACGTCCGCCCGCGCCGTGACCATCTCCTCAAACCAGGCCGGGTCGTCGTAGGGGACGTAACTGATCGCCTCGAGCCCCATCCAGTCGCGCAGCTTGCCGAAGAGGCTGCCGCACGGCAGCGCCAGAGGCTCGGCCCGGTCTTCGTTGCGCCAGTATTGCACGTGACCCTCCCACCGCTGGCCCTGGGGCAGACGGTCGGGGTCGGTCGGGTCCAGCCGGGGCAGGTAATGCTTGCGCCACGATTCGCGGTCGGTGAGCAGGTGGCCGTGGTGTTGCGGGATGGAGCTCATGCGCTTGCGGCGCAGGACGCGCACACCATCGACCTGCTGGATGAGCTCGTGGTCGCCGCGGTCGTCGAGCACCTTGAACGGGAACGGCGGGCACAGGTCCACGTTGACGCGCGCGGTTTCCAGGAGCGCGTCCATGCCGAAGTAGCGGCTGACCGCCTGCCCGCGGTTGTCGGCCGGCAGCTCCGTCGGCAGGCCCTGGTCGTGCCACGCCTCGATCGTCTCGTCCCAGAAGCCGAAGTCGCAAATCGCGGCGCGGTCCGGCTCGCGGTAGTGCATGATCGCATCGAAACGCTGGCGATCGTTCATGGTTGACATCCCAACTCGCGCGCGGCGCGGTACATCGTCACCACGTTCTCCACGGGCGTGACCGGTTGAATGTTGTGGCACGGCGCGCAGACCCATCGCGCGCCAGCGAAGAGCTCGAGATTGTCGCGCAGCTCGGCCCGGACGTCGGCGGGCGCGCCGAAGGGCAGCGTGTGCTGGTTGTCCATGGCTCCGTGGAACGCGACGTCCCGGCCGAAGTCGCGCACCAGCGCGTCGCGCTCCATGCCCGGGCAGCGCCACTGGATCGGGTTGAGCATGTCAATGCCCACGGCATGCACGAGATCGTGGAGGAACGGCCGCGCGGCGCCGTCGGTGTGATAGAACACCCGCACGCCGTAGCGGTGGGCGAGCGCGGCCATGCGCTTCTGGTTGGGCATGAGGAAGCGGCGATAGGTCGGCAGGCTCATCAGCGGCCCGGTCTGCCCGCCGAGGTCCTCGGCGAGGTACATCATGTCGATGCGACCCTGGGCGATCTCGAAGATGCGGCCGATGTGGGCGTGGTGGAACGTGAAAATGTGATCGAGCGCCGCCTCGGCGAGCTCGGGGGCGACGATGAGGTCCTCGAACGCCCGCTCCATGCCGCGCATCGCGCAGTAGCGCAGGAAAGGCTCATACCAGCCGCCCTGGCGGATGCGGTAGCCGTCGTCGGCGTCGAGCGCCGCGGCCAGGGGCGCGTAGTCGAAGTCGTCGACGCTCGGCCAGCGGTGGGCGTGGATCTGCTCGATCGTCTCGACGTGCGCCAGGGGGCAGTGGCTGACTTCGTCGTAGCTGCCCGTGCCGTAGTCGATGCGCTTGTGGCGCACCCCCCAGATGTCGGCCTGCGGGTGGTCGGCGTGCCGCTCGCCGCGGTGATGCACGGGCGCGAAGAATCGCGGGCGGTCGATCTCCAGCTCGCGCCACAGCGCTTCGTCGCTGGTGCAGCGGAGCTCGGCCTTGATGCGCGCGTGGAACTCGGGCGTGGCCCAGTAGTCGGTGACGAGGCGGTCCGGCTCGCCGGCGTCGAACACCGCCAGGTAGCGCTGCCGCGGCGTCATGGCCGCTCGCCCGCCCGCCGCCGGGGCCGCCGCCGACGTCTGATCA
The DNA here is from genome assembly GCA_007119405.1 of Phycisphaeraceae bacterium. The sequence continues at coordinate 3,977 of SKPT01000543.1, read as the reverse complement.
TTGGTATCGGCCATGGTGCTCCACCCGCTGCATGATGAACTGATAGGTCTCCCACGCGACCGTCGGCGGCACGGAATGATCGCTGTGGTAGGCGTAGCCGCGCGTGGGCATGGCCGCGGCGAACTTGCTGGCGATCTCGTGCTCGATGCGCTCGCGGTCGTTGGTGCCCATGATCATCACGTCGATGTTGCCGAACATCGCCAGACGCTCGCCCCAGGTCGGCGCCAGACGGCGCACGTCCATGTTGGCCTTGGCTTCGAGCGGCTGGAGGCAGTCGAAGCCCGCCTCGACGTAAAGCTCCAGCACGCCGTTGACGTCGCCGTCGGTGTGAAAGATGACCTTCATCTCGTGGGCGTGGGCCCAGTCGGCCAGGCGCTTGTGTTGCGGCCAGATCAACTCGCGGTACATCTTCGGCGAGCACATGGTCGCGTGGTTGAACGCCATGTCGCCGTAGACCCACAGCCCGTCGGGGGCGATGCCCGTGGCCATCGCGGCGTCAAGGTTGCGAAGCACCTGCGTGGTGAACGTGCGCGCGACGTCGATCACCCACTCGGGATCCTCCGCCATGGCCATGAGCGTGATCTCGTCGCCCATCATCGCCCGCGTCTGCTCGAAGGGCTCGACGGTGTTGAGATGGCACCAGCGCCCGTGCGACCGGCCCACGTCGTAGCGTCGCGCGATGGCCGCCGGGTCGACCTGCAACCCCGCGGCGAGCATGGCGGGCTTGTAGATGTCGTGCCACTTTGCGGCGCTGTCGCAGTCGAAACCCAGGTGCTCGGGCGTGCCGCTGCGCTCCTTCCAGTAGCGCACGGTCTTGCCGTGGCCGTCGCGGATCACGCGGGTCTCGGCGTCGGCGCTGATGAGCGTGCGCTGTTCCGGAAACGAGCAGGGCCAGACCCACGACAGGCCGTGGAAATCGCTGCCGAGCATGTCGTGCACCGTGCTCGCATCGCCGACGAGCCCTTCGTTCTGCCAGCGCTCAATGGTCTCGGCCCAGAAGGTGTCATGGCGCGGCACACGGTCGTGATCGCGGCGCTCGAACATGCGGCCGACGCGCTGCTGCCCGGTCAGCATCGGTGTGGATGAGGATGTGATCGTGGCGGTGGTCATGGCGATCCTTTTTGCCCGGTCATGTCCCTGGGCTCTGCGCGGCCTTTGCCCGGCCCGGCTACACCCCGGCGAGCGCGTACTCCGCGGCGAGGCAGCGCGTCGGGTCGAGTTGGGCCAGGTGATGCGCGATGAACGTGTCGGCGTCCTCGGGCATTTCGTCAAGCGAATGGCGCATCATGCTCAACCACGGCCGCTCGCGCTCGATGATGTGCAGCTCGCCGGCCTCGGCGGCGCGCTCGATGAGGTCAATCGCCCGGCGCGCCGCCGCCACGCCCGCGCGGTAGGGCTCGCCCGCGTCGACGATCGCCCGCGCCAGCTCGATGACGTTGCCCGGCGTGAGCACGCAGGCCTGCGGGTCGCGCGGCGCGTCGCTGCGCACCAGCCAGCGCTGGAGCGTCCGGGCCGCGTCGTCGCCGTCGCGCAGGGCCTCGTTCATCAGGCGGCAGTCGTAGGCAAGCTGCTCGAGGTAGCACGTCGGCGCCATGGCGGCGAGCAGGCGCACGTTCTGCACGCTCTCGTTGCTCCATGTGTCGCACGTGGCGGCGGCGATGTTGCCCAGCGGCGAGAGGTGCGCGCACGCGGCGCTCTTGCCCTCCATCGCCATCGGGTAGCCTGTGATCGCCTTCAGGATCGGGTTCTCGTAGCCGCAGTCCTTGCCCGGGCCCACGGCTCCGCACTCGTACGCCACGAGCGAGCGCACGGCGGTGACGGCGCGGACCACGGCGGCGAAGACGCGCGGGATCATCTTCTGCTCGGCGAGCACCATGGCGGTGTTGCCGAAGCCGCACGCCGTGTCGCCTGCGCACACGCTGCCGGTGCGCTGCGCGACGCGGGCGAGCCTGCTCCAGAGGAAGCGCATGTCGCGCTCGCCCAGCACGCACAGGGCGAAGATCACGCCTGGCAGGTCGCCGGCTTGAAGGGCCTCGTCGTGCACCTCCTTGCCGCCGACCGACTCGATCGACAGCAGCTCCGCGCCGGCGTTGGCGCAGCCCTCGAAGGTCTCGAGCATCTGCTGCCAGTTCTCGCCGCGGCGAAGGATGGGCGGGCGGTCGAACTCGCGCGTGTCGTTGGGCGTGATGCGCAGGACGCTCGGCAGGCCGTGCCTGGCGTACGCCTCCTCCATGGCCTCGGCGAGGATGCGGGTGAGCTCGATGCCCCACGCCGGCGTCTGCGTCATCGGCGGCAGGGTCTCGAACTCCACGACCAGCCCGGGCACCTCGAGCTCGACCGCGCGTTGCAGGGCGTCCGTGATGATCTGCCGGTACTGCCGGCGGACCTCGTCCATGGTCGCCTGATCCACCAGCATCGCGGGCAGGGTGAAGTTGAGCTCGGGGTAGACCACGCCGCCGCCGATGACCATGCCCCGGCGGGTGGTCAGGGGTCTGGGGGCGCGACCGAAAAGCAGTTCGTGCGCGTCGTCGATCGCCAGTTGCGTAAAAGTGCTCATCGGTGCGCTCGGTGTCGAGGCCTGGCCGTGGCAAACGTCCCCCGCCAGCGCTGCACCACGTTCGGCTCAGACCGCCACGAGCTGCCGCGCGGTGTCCACGGCGCTGGCGGCATCGGGCGCGTAGCCTTCGGCGCCGATCTCGTCGGCGTAGCTCTGTGTCACGGGCGCTCCGCCGATCATCACCCGCACGTCGCGGAGCCCCGCATCGCGGATGGCCTGGACGGTGGACTTCATGCGGGGCATGGTGGTGGTCAGCAGGGCCGAGAGCCCGATGAGCGCGGCGCCGTGCTCGCCGGCGGCCTCGACGAACGTCTCGGGGGCGACGTTCGTGCCGAGGTCGACCACGCCGAAGTTGGCCCCCTTGAGCATGGTGGCCACGAGGTTCTTGCCGATGTCGTGCAGATCGCCCTGCACGGTGCCGATGACCACCGTGTGCGCGGGCTTGTAGCCGGTCGCGGCCAGGCGTGGTTCGAGCAGGGCCATGGCCTCCTTCATCGCCCGGGCGGCGATGAGCATTTCGGGCACGAACATCTCGTTGCGCTTGAAGCGCGCGCCCACCACCTCCATGCCCGGCACCAGCCCCTGCTCGATGATCGCCAGCGGCTCGAGCCCGGCGTCGAGCGCTTCCTGGGCCAGGCGGACGGTCTTGGAGCGGTTGCCGTCCACGACGGCGTCGGAGAGCGGCTGAAGGTCGATCGACACGTCGGTCATGGTAAAGCTCCTGGTCAATGCACCATTTCCATACTATAATATCTTTTGGGCCGGTTTTCAACCTCCACCCGTGCCGGCCGACGGAATCCGCCATGCCCCACCGCCTCGCTGTCATCGCCTGTGCCGTGCTCGAGACGGAGGTCGAGCACCTGCTTCGCGGCGCGGAGCACGTCGAGCACCTCGAGATGATGCAGCAGGGCCTGCACAACGACCCGCCCCGCCTGCGCGGCGAGCTCCAGCTTGCCGTCGACCGCATCGAGGCTGAGCACCCGCGCGTCGAGGCGATCGTGCTGGTCTACGGCCTGTGCAGCCGGGGCACCGAGGGCGTCCGCGCCGCGCGCTGCCGACTGGTCATCGCCCGCGCCCACGACTGCATCACGCACCTGCTCGGCTCGCGGCAGGCCTACGCCCGCTACGTGGCCGAGCACCCCGGCACCTACTGGTACTCGCCCGGCTGGAACCGCCACCACAGCCCGCCCGGCCCGGAGCGATACCACCGGCTGCTGGCCGAGTACCGCCAGCGCTTCGGCGAGGACAACGCCGAGTACCTCATGCAGACCGAGCAGCACTGGTTCCAGACCTACACCCGGGCCACCTACGTGCACCTGACCATCGGCGCCACCGATGCGGACACCGCCTACACGAAGCGCTGCGCCGACTGGTTGAACTGGAGCTACGACGAACAGGCGGGCGACCCGGCCCTGCTGCG
>SKPT01000391.1 GCA_007119405.1 Phycisphaeraceae bacterium | reverse complement strand
TGCCCGGCCGCGACAGCCCCGCCGTCCGCGCCGCCGACGCCAGCCGCGCCTACGAGCGACTGACCAGCGAGATCGCCTACGCCGTGGCCGTCATCGAGCAGGACCCCCAGGCCGTGACCCTCCTGCTCGCGCGGCGCAACGGCGAGACCGATCCCCGCCGCGTCCGCTGGGCTTGGGCCGGCACCGGCGGCGACCCGCTGACCCGGCAGGTCAACGACAACGACCCCCTGATCGTCCTCGAGGACGTCGCCGACTTCCAGCTCCAATACGACCACCAGCTCGTGACCTGGACCTACGAAGCCGCCCCGCAGCTCGGCCCCGAGCAGGTCATCGCACGCGAGATCGGCGTCTCCGAACACGACACCTGGCGCATCGAGACCGACCGCTGGATGGGCCAGTACATCCTGCCCGAGCTCGATGACGACGTGCTCGCCTGGCGGCCCACCGAGATCGCCGTCGTCCTGCGCCGCAGCAACCTCCTGGGCAACGCCAGCACGCTGTTTCAACTTCGTTCCGCCACGCTCCATCGCCGCCCGACCGGCGCCGTCCTGACGCAGGGCGTCTTCCCCGGTGCGCTGCTGGACCTGCTCAGCTCCCTGTCCTGGCGCAACATCGCCTTCAACGACGATGCCGAGCTGCTACCCGGCCAGGCCGTCGTCGTCACCGCCGTCCACCCCAACAACACCTCCAGCCACGCCGCGACCATCCAGTACAACGCCCCCTCGTCCAGCTCGCCCATCCGTGGCCTGGTCTGGACCACCGACGCCGGCTCGAGCTGGGGCTACAGCAACAACCACGAGCTGCGCCACTACCTCTATGGCCGGCCCCTGCTCCACGGCGGCACGCAAACGTCCAGCCGCCAGCACCTGCGACGCATCTCCATCCGCCTGGCGCCCGGCGGCACGTCGCTGCGCGCCCTGCACGGCTCCGCCGAGCTGCCCACGCGGCCGCCCGCGCTCGACGCCTTCTGGGAGCTCGACTTCACCCGCGACCCCACCACCGTCGACGTCAACGGCGACGGCCAGGGCGACTGGGTCGTCCACGGCGGCGGCAGCTTCGCCTCCGCCTCGCTCAGCAACGGGGTCTGGCACGTCGGCCAGCGCCTCGACGCTCAGCCCACCCACCGCTTCAACCGCCTCACCCAGATCCACCTGCGCATGCGCCAGCAGCAGGACAACCCCGGCCGCGCCCCCGTCATGCACCTCAACGCCGACTGGACCGACGGCCTCTGCGCGCCGCTGACCGCCCGCCTCATCCGCACCGGCAGCCGGCAACGCTTCATCCTCGACAACGACGGCCAGCGCATCATGCAGGTCGACCAACTGCCCCTGGGCTTTCGCGACATCCGACTGCTCATCGACCCGACTCACCAGACCGTCCGCGTCATCATCGACGGCCAGCATCGCGGCACCGTCGGCTACCAGCGCGTCAGCACCGCCGGCTACAGCCAGGGCGCTTACCTGACCGCGCTTGAGCACCACCAGCACTCCCACTTCTCCTTCGTCCGCATCCGCGTCGGAGGTGCGCCATGATCGCCAGCCCCCACCATGCCGGCCCCCACCATGCCGGCATCACCCTCATCGAGACGATCATCTCGGTGCTTATCGTCGCCGGGCTCTTCGTCGCGGCGGTAAGCACCCTCGGCGCCGCGCGCTCCGCCGAGTCGCGCACCGCCGAGCGCCTCCACGCCCAGGCCCTGGCCGAGGACCTCATCAGCGAGATCCTCGCCCAGCCCTACGACCACCCCACCGCGCCCGCGCTCGCCGTGGCCGACGCCTCCGGCGACACCGACCGCCTCGGCTACCAGAGCCTCAACGACTACCACCGCTGGTTCAGTTCACCGCCGCGGACGCCCGACGGCACGCCGCTGACCGGCTACGACGGCTTCAGCCGCGAGGTCGAGATCACCCGCGCCGACCCGACCACGCTCGCGTCCACCACCACCGACACGGGCGTCAAGCGCATCACCGTGCGCGTGCGGCGCGGCGACCTGCTGCTGGCCGAGCGCGTGGCCCTGCGCACCGCCGCATGGGCCGAGCCGCAGCTCTCCGGCGAGTCCTGGCGCGAGTAGCCGACATGGATCAACGCATCACGAACCATCCGCGCGCGACAGCCCCGGGTGCCACTGACAAGCGCAGTCCCCGGAGCTTGTCAGTGACGGCCGCTTCGTCCCCGCACCGCCGATGTCGCGGCAGCGTGTACATCGCCGTGCTCGGGGCCTCGATGCTCGTGACGCTCATCGGCGTCTCGGCCGTCATGGCCGTGCGCGTCCAGGGCCGCGAGGCCGAGGCCGCCCGCAGCGCCGCCGCCGCCCGCGATCACGCCCGCTCCGCCATCGAGCTCGCCCTGATCGAAACCCGCACCAACCCCGACTGGGCCAACGACGGCGACTGGCGACCGGCCCGATCCATCGGCCGCGGCTGGCTCACCTACCGCTTCGAGCCCGACGGCGCCGGCCTCGATGACGACGACGCCACCGTCTGGATCGTCGGCGTCGGCGCCGAGGACGACGCCCTGCGCGTCACGCGCGTCGCCGCCCGACGACGCGCCAACCTCCCCGACGCCAACTGGGTCGCCAACAGCGACATGAGTCGCGGCAGCCTCGGCTGGGAACTGTTCTACCCCGACGACGAGCTCGAATACACCACCCAGTCCCAGACCGCCGGCCAGGGCTCGCTCATGATGCGACACCTCGGCGGCAACTTCGTCGGACTCACCCAGGACCTCGAGACCATCCCCGCCGCCGGCGAAACCTTCGACGTCGCCGCCGACGTCCGACTCCGCGACAGCGAAACCACCCTCGTCCGCTTCGGCCTGCTGCTGACCTACCCCGACAACTCCCAGCAGCTCGTCATCGCCGCCTTCAACGCCGACGACTCCTGGCGACGCCTCCAGACCGCCGTCACGCCCCTTTACACCACCGACCCCATCCGCGCCAGCGTCATCGTCCTCGTCATCGACGACATCTCCGCCGTCCTCGTCGACAACGTCCACTTCCAGCCACGCCGCGACCGCCACCAGCTCGTGCCCGTCCCCGCCACCTGGCGACAGGACACCTTCTGACCGAGGCCCGGCCCCGCCACGGGGTGCCAAGGGCGGCTTGTCCGCCAGTGCCCGGCTCGCCTTCACCCCGTCGCGGTTCGACCGCGGATTCTGGTATCTTCGCCCGCCATGTCCGCTCCCGCGCAGCTCTCTCGCCGCATCGGCGTCTTCGCCGCCGTCATGCTCGGCCTCGGCTCGATCATGGGCACCGGCGTGTTCGTCAGCCTCGGCCTCGGCGCCGGCATCGCCGGGCCCGCCGTCCTCCTTGCCATCGCACTGGCCGGCGTCCTGGCCACGTGCAACGGCCTGTCCAGCGCCCAGCTCGCCGCGGCCCACCCCGTCGCCGGCGGCACCTACGAGTACGGCTACACCTACCTCACGCCCACCCTCGGCTTCACCGCCGGGTGGATGTTCCTCGCCGCCAAAAGCGCCTCCGCCGCCACCGCCGCACTCGGCTTCGCCGGCTACCTGCTCAACACGCTCGGCCTCAGTGCCGCCACTTACCTCGTCCCCGTCGCCCTGGCCGTTGTCCTCATCCTCACCGCCCTCGTGCTCACCGGAATCAAACGCACCAGCACCGTCAACATCGTCGTCGTCGCCATCACCCTCCTCGCCCTGGCCGCCTTCGTCATCGCCGGCCTGACGCTCGGCGACCTGACCTTCCAACGCCCGGCCAACAGCAATGCCGACGCCGCCGGCAACGAATGGAACATCGGCATCCCCGCCCTGCTCCACGCCACCGCGCTCATGTTCGTCGCCTATACCGGCTACGGCCGCATCGCCACCATGGGCGAGGAGATCCGCGAGCCCCGCCGCAACATCCCCGCCGCCATCATCATCACCCTCGCCGTCTCGGCCGTCGTCTACATCGCCGTCGCCGCCGTCGCCCTCGCCGCCGTCGGCGCCGCCGCCTTCTTCGACGCCACCGAGCGGCAGGCCGCCCCGCTCGAGGTCATCGCCCGCACCTTCGGCCAGGGCCACGCCACCACGCTCGTCGTCGCCCTCGTCAGCCTCGGCGCGCTGACCGCCATGCTCGGCGTCCTGCTCAACCTCATCCTCGGCCTGTCGCGCGTCGCCCTGGCCATGGGCCGACGCGGCGACCTGCCCCGCTCCGTCGGCAGCCTCAGCCCGCACGGCAACCCCGTCGCCGCCATCCTCCTCGTCGCCATCATCATCGCCACCCTCGCCAGCCTCGGCTCCGTCAAGGCCGCCTGGAGCTTCTCCGCCTTCACCGTCCTCATCTACTACGGCCTGACCAACCTCGCCGCCCTGCGACTGCCCCGCGAAAACCGCCTCTACCCCCGGGCCTTCGCCTGGCTCGGCCTCGCCGGCTGCGCCAGCCTCGCCTTCTTCGTCGAGCCCATCTACTGGATCGCCGGCCTGGCGTTGATCGCCGTGGGCCTGGCGTGGCATTTCATCGCGCGGCGAATGCGGGGATAGGCGGCGCCCGCCGCTGTAGGGTGGGTAGAGCGAAGCGATGGCCGCGGCACCGGCGAACGCCGGTAAACCCACCGATGAGTCGTGCGCCCACGGCACGCGTGGTGGGTGCGGTTTTCGATCATCGGGGTGCCACTGACAAGCGGAGTCCGCGGAGCTTGTCAGTGCCGATCGGCGTGGCGGACCCGGCACACCATCCGACACTGACAAGGCCGAAGACAGCCTTGTCAGTGGCACCCGCTACCCTTTTTGAGGTGCACCCATTCACGCTCCAAAGGTCGTGAGTGCCGTCGATCGGATCGCCCATGCCACATGCGACGCCCAGGCACTGGCGGACAAGCCGCCAGTGGCACCCAGGACACCGCCCTCGCCCCAGACCGTCAATCCAGATACCACCGCAGTCCGATCCCACCGGTCAGGCGCAGGCTCGTGCTCGGCGCGACGTCAACAATCGGGCCCACCTCCGCGAACGCCTCCAACGGCACCTCCTCGAAGTGGTACGCCAACCCCACCGGCACGCGCACCCCCAGCCGATCGCCACGCCCGCTGCGATACTTGTAACGCCCGCCGATGCCCGCGTACACCGGCAGCGCGCCACGCTCGACCGGGATCAGGTCAAAGTCGTGGTAAAGCCAGCTCCCGTGAATGTGAAACGACGTCCTGCCCTCGAACGACCAGCCCGTGGCGAAATCAATCGCCGAGTGCTCGTCGAACCAGCTCTTGATCGTCAGGCCGGTCGGCTCACCCAGAATCACCCCAACGCCGAAACCCTCGTCCTGCGCCTGCGCGGTAGTGCCGGCCAGCATCAAAACCAACATCATCGCGATCGTTCGCTTCATCTTCGCAGCTCCTTCGTGCCTCATGGAATCGACGGAAAGGTACCTTCCCCCGGCGTCATACGTTCAAGAGTCGACGACCCGCTGACGCCCGACCGGCCCGTGCGGCCATCCCTTATACCAACTCGCCCGCCTCCGGGTTCGCCGCCGTGCGCCGGCGACGACGCCGGCTCGGGGGCCAGAAAAATGGACACGAACGGCAGCGCCGTCCGTGTCCATTCCTGTTTCTTCGTGCTCTTTCGTGGCGATCGCCCCGGCTCAGCTCGCCTGCCACCCCTCCTTGAACGACGCCACCGCCTTCTTGAACTCGTCCTCCAGCTCGCCCTTGAACGAGCCCGCCTGCTCCAGCCGATCACGCAGCGCCTTCGCCGGGCCCTGGAAGTGCTTGACCAGCGCCTCGGCGAACGGCCGCACCTGGTCGTTCTCCAGATCGTCCAGGTAACCCCGCGTGCCCGCGAAAATCTGGATCACCTGGTCGATCACCTCCATCGGCTCATACTGCGGCTGCTTGAGCAGCTCCACCATGCGCTGGCCGCGATCAAGCTGACGCTGCGTGGCCTTGTCCAGCTCCGTGCCGATCTGGGAGAAGGCTTCGAGCTCGCGAAACGCCGCCAGGTCCAGACGCAGCGACCCCGCCACCTCCTTCATCGCCTTGATCTGCGCGCTGCCGCCGACGCGCGACACCGAAATGCCCACGTTGATCGCCGGCCGCACGCCCGCGAAGAACAGGTCCGGCTCAAGGTAGATCTGCCCGTCGGTGATGGAAATCACGTTGGTCGGAATGTACGAGGAAACGTCGCCTTCCTGCGTCTCGATGATCGGCAGCGCGGTCAGGCTCCCGCCGCCATGCTCGTCGCTGAGCTTGGTCGCACGCTCCAGCAGCCGCGAGTGCAGGTAGAACACGTCGCCCGGGTACGCCTCGCGCCCCGGAGGCCGACGCAGCAGCAGCGAAAGCTGGCGATACGCCGTCGCCTGTTTGGACAGGTCGTCGTAGATGCACAGCACATGCTTGCCCTGCCACATGAAGTACTCGCCCATCGCGCACCCGGCATACGGCGCGATGTACTGCATCGGCGCCGGGTCCGACGCGCTGGCGCTGACCACGATCGTGTAGTCCATCGCCCCGTGCTTGGTGAGCTGCTCGACCACGCCCGCGACCGTCGACTCCTTCTGCCCCACCGCCACGTAGATGCAGTACACCGGCTCGTCGGTCTGGTGCGTCCGCTTCTGATTCAGGATCGTGTCGATCGCCACCGCCGTCTTGCCCGTCTTGCGGTCGCCGATGATCAGCTCGCGCTGCCCGCGCCCGATCGGAATCATCGAGTCGATCGCCTTGACACCCGTCTGCAGCGGCTGGCTCACCGGCTGGCGATCCGCGATGCCCGGGGCGATGATGTCCACCTTCTGGCTCTGGCTCGTGCCCAGCGGCCCCTTGCCGTCGATCGGCTGGCCCAGGCCGTTGACCACCCGCCCCAGCAGGCCCTCGCCCACCGGCACACTCAGCAGCTCGCCGGTCGAGCGCACCGTCGCGCCTTCCTTGACCTTCAGGTAGTCGCCGAAGATCACCGCGCCGATGACGTCCTGCTCCAGGTTCATCGCCTGCCCGCGCACGCTCTGCCCGTCGCCGATGTCGAACTCGAGCATCTCCGCCGCCATCGCCTCGCTCAGCCCGTGGATGCGGGCGATGCCGTCGCCCACCTCCACCACCGTGCCGACCTGCGACACCTCCAGCTCCGTCGAGAAACGCTCGATCTCCTGCCTGATCACACTCGTGATTTCATCCGTCTTGATCTTCATGGCTGCTCCGGGCTAAGCCTGTTATCTGCTCATCATCCTGTAGGGTGGGCAGAGCGAAGCGAAACCCACCATCACTCTGCCTTCGTGCCTTGCCCCTACTCCATCTCCCGCGCCCGCTCGCGCCCGACCCGCCCCATCCGCTGCCGCAGCAGCTTGAGCTGATTCGCCACCGACCCGTCAATGAGCTTGTCGCCGACGCGGATCTTCAGCCCGCCGATCA
>SKPT01000475.1 GCA_007119405.1 Phycisphaeraceae bacterium | reverse complement strand
TTGCCGATGACCGCACGGCTTGCCGCTTCGCGGTCAAGCCGTGGCACCCCCGATGCGCCGGATCCCGGTGAAGTTGACCATTCAAAGGTCAATAAGAGAGTCAAACTGACCGATTCCGACCCCCCTCCCGGGGGGGGCTGCAATTGGTCAGTTTGAGCAAGAGAGGCGCGCCCCAGGACGCTGCGCACACAGCACACTGCGCGATGCTGTGTGGCACCGTTCGCCTGGCTGGCGCTTCACACCTCGAACTTGCGCAGCGGCACGCCGAGCTCCTCGGCGAGTGCGCGGCCGGCCTTGATGGTCTTGACACGGTGGCCGATGAGCTTGAGCGGATAGCGGACGAAGCTGCCCTGCTCGTCGCGGGCGAGCACGGACAGCTCGCGGTGGCTGAGGCGCGTGTCGCGCGTCTCGTCGGGACGGTACGGGCCGTGCACCTCGACCACGGCGGCGATGCGGGCGTGGGGCAGGGTCACGTCGAAGCGGGGCAGGCTCAGCGTCTGGCGCGACTTGTCGAGGATGAACGAGGCGGGCGTCCGCTCGGCGCGCAGGTTGCGCACGTGGAACACCGCCACCACCGCCGCCCCCGCCAGCAGCGCCACCGGCACACCCACCAGAAACGTCACGGCCTCGATGCCGTCAAACCCGGCGTCCACGACACGACTGACGATCCAGACGATGAAGAAGACAACCGGGACGCTGACGCCGAACATGACGATCCACAGCGGCAGCGGCGCAGGGCGGACCGACAGCTCGTTGGCGTTGTCCTCGACGTGGTACCAGATCATGTCGTCGTCGGCATCGACCCAGGTGGCGAGCTGCTCGTCGCTGGGCTCGGCGTCGAAGCGCTGCGTGGCGGGCGTGTCGGGGGCGCGGGCGAAATGGTCCAGGACTTGAGCGAGCATGGGCGGCTCCGCGTCGGCTGATGCCGACGGCTGGCGGCGAATCAACCTGAATGAGCAACGCGGGTGCCACGGCTTGACCCGCGGGGCAAGCCGTGCGCCTTCGCGTCGTCTCACACGGCCTGCTGCTGGCGCGGACAAGCCGTGGCACCCCACTCGGGAGCGTTCAGGACCCGGCGAGTCGCGCCTTCTCCTGCTCCATGCGCTGCTGCTGGCGCTTGACGCGCTCGGGGACGAACGTCTCGCGCGGCCCGGTGGGCTTGAAATCGTAGCGGTCCACGCCCAGGGCGCGCAGCACCGCCTGCTCGACGGGGGAGTGCGCGGCGGGGTCGGCGCGGTTGAAGTTCATCGGCTGCTTGAGCTGGATCGGCGGGTTGGTGATGACGCGCGGCAGGCGGGCCTCGTTCTGCGACGCGGCGTGGAGGATGTACGGGTGCAGCAGGTACACATCGCCCGCGTCGGCGACGGCTTCGGCAAAGCGCGAGCACTTGCGGATCAGCTCCTGGCAAGGCAGCTCGCTCGGCAGCAGCCCCTCGGGATGGTCCGCCAGGCAGCGGGCGACGTGCGGGACGGAGTCGGTGGCGACGAACGTCGCGCCGTTGCGTGGCTTGACGTCGGTCCAGCACACGAGGGTGAGCAGGCCCTGCTCGGGCGAGTCGAGGAAATGGCGGAAGAAGTCGCCGTCCTTGTGCCAGCCGGGCCGGTCGGGCGAGGGCGGCTGCCAGGGCTCGTCGCTGCGCTCGGCGAGGTTGAAGATCAGGCCGTCGGAGAAACGGGCGGGCTGCTTGATGCGATCCTCGCCGCCGAGCAGCTCGCAGATGGCGTGCCACGCCTTGGGGGCGAAGTCCTTGATCTCGACGCTCATGGTCGAGCCCATGTGGATGCGTGCCTCGGCCCAGGTGGTGGGGTCGTCGGGCTCGTAGCCGAGGCGCTTGAAGCCGTGGGCGACCCACTCGGCGGCGACGTCGCGGGGGAAGCAGTCCTTGACCAGGACGTAGCCGAATTCGAGGAAGTGGTCGATGTCGGCGGGGGAGAGGGTGGGCATGAGGGCCTCCGTGGGGAGGATGGTACTGCGAGGCTCGCGCGGGGGGCAAGGCGGCTTCCACGGTGTCACACCACGCGCACGTCGCGGATGTGCAGTTCGGGGCGCGATCGGCCGCGCCATTGCGAGACGTTGGGCTCGAAGACGACGTCGAGCGTGTCGCCGGCGTGCAGTTGCTCGGCGAGCGGGCCCATGTTGAACGCGGGGCATCGCATGACGCGTTGGCGGCGGCGCAGGAACAGGGCCAGGTGCTTTCCTTCGCGGCCCATGAACTGCGGGGGCTGGTCGAGGGTGACGTTGCGGGCCAGCAGCAGCGGGCGGGGGTTGCCCCGGCCGAAGGGGGCGAGGCGCTGGATGGCGTTGAACCGCTCCAGCGTGCAGTCGTCGAGGTCGATCTCGGCATCGATCTCGAGCACGGCGACGAGGTCGTCGCGGGCGAGGCGCTGGTTGACGAAGCGGACGAGGGCGTCGCGGAAGCTGGTGATGCGCTGGGCGGGCAGGGACAGGCCGGCGGCCATGGCGTGTCCGCCGAAGGTGTCCAGGTGCTCGCGGCAGGCGGTGAAGGCTTCGTGGATGGACACGCCGGCGACGCTGCGGGCCGAGCCCTTGGCGCTGCCGTTTTCCGTGGCCAGGACGACGGCGGGCCGGTGGAAGTGCTCGACGAGGCGGCTGGCGACGATGCCCACGACGCCGACGTGCCAGTCGTCCTTGCCCACGACGAGCGCGCGGTGGTCGGGGTGATGCTGGTTCGAGTCTTCGATGAGCTGGCGTGCTTCGTCGAAGATGCGGCGCTCGGTGGCGCGACGCTGGTCGTTGGCGGCGGTGAGCAGGCGGGCGAGGTCGCGAGCCTCGGCGTCGTCGGCGATGGTGAGCAGGCGCGCGGCTTCGCGGGCGTGGCCCATGCGGCCGCAGGCGTTCAAGCGTGGCCCGAGCACGAAGCCGACGTGGTAGGCGCTGATGTGCTCGTCGCGCAGGTTGGCGGCGTCGATGAGTGCGGCCAGGCCGGTCAGCGGTGTGTGCTTGATGCGCGACAGGCCGTGGGCGGTGAGGATGCGGTTCTCGCCGGTCAGGGGCACGACGTCGGCGACGGTGCCCAGGGCGACGAGGCTGAGCATGTTGACCATCAGCTCGCGCAGGGCGGGCGCGAGGCGGTCGTGGCCGGTGTGCACGCGGGCGAAGTGCCAGGCGAGCTTGAAGGCGACACCGGCGCCGCACAGGGGGGAGGCGGCAGTGGGCAGATTGCAGGGGGCAGTTGGGGAACCGGCACCAGCCTCGCCCTCCGTACTGCCGTCGGCAGACTGCCCCCTGCCCCCTAATTCCGGATGCACGAGTGTGTGGGCCGGCGGAAGGTTGTCGGCGTCGAAGTGGTGGTGGTCGGTGATGATCAGGTCGACGCCGAGCTCGCGGGCGAGGCGGGCGGGCTCGACGGCGGTGATGCCGCAGTCGACGGTGACGATGAGGGGGGGTGATTTCGGATTTCGGATTTCGGATTTCGGATTGGGGAAGGCGGTGGCGGGGACGGCGAAGGTGGCGGGGTCGGTGAAGTCGGTGGTGTGGGCGAGGGTGGCGATGGCCTCGGCGTTGAGGCCGTAGCCCTCCTCGACGCGGTGGGGGATGTAGATGGCGGGGTCGGCGCCGGCGGCGCGGAGGGTGTGCCAGAGCAGGGCCGAGGCGGTGACGCCGTCGACGTCGTAGTCGCCGTAGATCACGATGGGTTGGTGGTCGGTCACCGCCTGGGCGAGGCGGCGTGCGGCGCGGTCCAGGCCGGGGATCGCACGGGGGTCGGCCAGGTCGTTGAGGCTGGGGTTGAGGAAGCGCTTCGCCTCGTCGGGATCGTGGATCCCGCGGTTGGCCAGCAGTTGGTCGAGGATGTCGCAGGGCGCGGCGCCCGGTGCGGCGCTTGCGAGGCGTCGCCAACGCTTGAGCAGACCATGGGCGAGCATGGCGGCATGATACCGAAGGCGGGCTGAGCGCGGTGGGCGGGCGATAGCTACTGAGAACGTGTGCGAGAAGGGTGCTCTGTGCTGCGGCCATCCACCGTTGATCGCACACAGCAGCCTTCGGCGTGCTGTGTGGCACCGACGAGAGGCTCTTTCACACACGTACTGAGGGTTTCCCGCTACACTTGCCGCCCATGGGGCGTCTGATCGTCACGCTCGACGGGCCGGCCGGCTCGGGCAAATCCACGGTTGCCCGGGAGTTGGCGGCGCGTCTGGGCCTGGCGCTGCTGGACACGGGCGCGATGTACCGCGGGCTGACGGCGCGGGCGCTGGACCGGGGCATCGACCCGGGCGCGGAGGGATATGCGGTGGTGGAGCTGGCGCGGCACAGCCCGATGCGCTTCGACTTCGCGGCCGAGCCGCCGCGGCTGTTTGTCGGCAGCGTGGACGTGACGGATCGGCTGCGCGACGCGGACGTCACGGCGGCGGTCTCCGACGTCGCGGCGCTGGCGCCGGTGCGCAAGGTGCTGGTCGAGCAGCAGCGGGCGATCGGGGCGGAGCATCCGCGGCTGGTGACCGAGGGGCGCGACCAGGGGTCGGTGGTGTTTCCGCAGGCCCATGTCAAGTTCTATCTGGACGCGGCGCCGGCGGTGCGGGCGCGGCGGCGCGCGGAGCAGATTCGTGCGGCGGGGCGTCATGCCGATCTGGAAGCGATCCGGCGGTCGATCATGGATCGTGACGCGCGGGACACGAGCCGGGCCGACGGGCCGCTGATCTGCCCGCCGGACGCCGAGCGGATCGACACGTCGGCGATGACGCTGGAGCAGGTGGTGGAGCTGTTGGAGCGGCGTGTGCGTGAGCGGGCGGGCCTGGAGGCCCGGGCATGATGCGGGCGCTGCGCCGCCGTCAGCCCGGGGCGTCGCTGTGGCGCATCGCGTTCTGGTACGCGCTGCACGCGATCTGCTTCGTGATCTTCCTGGTGCTGTACCGGTACCGGGCGCGGGGCGTGCGGCGGATCCCCGTCGAGGGGCCGCTGCTGATCGTCAGCAACCACCAGTCGTTTTACGACCCGATCCTCGTGGGGCTGGGGGCGCACCGGCGGCAGTTCTACGCGCTGGCGCGGGCGAGCCTGTTCGAGCATCGCGGGCTGAGCTGGCTGATCCGGATGCTCAACGCGATCCCGGTGCGGCAGGGCACGGGCGACCGGGCCGCGATGAAGCGGTGCATCGAGGTGCTCGAGCAGGGCCACGCGCTGCTGATCTTTCCCGAGGGCGCGCGCACGATGACGGGCCGGACGGAGAAGTTCGAGCCCGGGCTGATGCTGCTGATCAAGCGCGCCCGGCCGCGGATCCTGCCGGCGGCGGTGGGCGGGGCGTACGACGTCTGGTCGCGGCAGCGCAGGTTTCCCCGGCTGACCGGGCGGACGGGGGCGATCTACGGGGAGCCGATCGAGGCGGATCGGCTGCTGGAGATGAGTGCCGAGGACGCGCTGGAGCACCTGCGCCAGCGCGTGCAGGCGTTGCAGGATGAGCTGGAGGCGGAGCTGGGCGGGTGAAACCCGCAATGCACCGCGAAGGAGCCAAGGCAGGCGAAGAGGCGAAGAAGCAGGAGATCTGGAGAACCGGATTGCCTTCGCGTCCTTCGCCTGCTTCGCTTCTTCGCGGTGTTTCAGATGGATCGGTTGATCGCGTGATCTGTTACGTTCGCTTCGGAGGCGCATGATCCCCGAGCCGCCCAAATCGACGACGCGCACGCCGGGATTCGTGTACGTGCCGCCGTATCACGTGCAGGGGGTGTCGGTGGCGGGCGAGGCGACGACGGTGCAGGTGCCGGAGCTGGGCATCTGCTTCGACGTGGGCGAGGCGCTGCCGGCGACGCTGGCGAGCCCGGTGGTGGCGATCTCGCACGGGCACATCGACCACCTCGCGGCGCTGGCGTCGTACGTGATGCAGCGCGGCCGGCAGGGCCGGGGCGGCTCGACCGTCGTCTGTCACAGGCAGATCGTCGAGCCGGTGCGGCAGGTGATCGATGCGTGGACGCGGCTGGAGGGCGGCGAGCCGACGTACAAGCTGGTGGGCCTGGAGCATGAGCAGACGATGCGGCTGTCGGGCAACCTCGTGCTGCGGGCGTTCGAGACGCAGCACACCGTCCCGTCGCTGGGCTACATCGTCGCGGAGCGCACGCGGCGGCTGAAGCGGACGTACCGGCATCTGCCGCACGAGCGGCTGGAGGAGTTGCAGAACGAGGGCGTGGCGATCATGGAGCGGCGCGATCGGTCGCTGGTGTGCTACATCGGCGACACGGACTGGGGGCCGCACTTTCAGCGGGCGGACGTGCAGGCGGCGAAGGTGGTGATCACCGAGTGCTCGTTTCTCAAGGCGGCGCACCGGGGGTACGCGAGGCAGGGCAAGCATCTGCACCTGGACCACATCGTGTCGCTGCTGGAGCTGGTGCAGGCCGAGGCGGTGGTGCTGACGCACCTGCCGCGGCAGATGGAGATCGAGCAGGTCAGGCGGCTGGTGGACTACGCGGTGCCGCAACGGCATCGCGGGCGGGTGTTCGTGCTGATGGACCATGAGCGGAACCTGGCGCACTACCGGGAGCTGTGCGAGCAGGGGGAGGGGGTTTGATCGAGGGGGGCTGATTTCGGATTTCGAATTTCGAACTTCGGATGGTGCGGCGGGGGGAGCGCCTGGGATCTATTTCGGCCTCCGTGCCTTCTCATGACGTGGATGAGAAGGGTGCCACACAGCATCCCGAAGGGTGCTGTGTGCTGCGGCCGCCCGTGGTTGATCGCACACAGCAGCCTTCGGCGTGCTGTGTGGCACCCGCCACACCCGCCACAGGGCTTCTCACACAGGTTCGCCGGGTCATAGCAGCCACCAGGTGGCCAGGGCGAGGTAGGCGGCGGTGGTGACGATGTCGGCGGTCATGAGGGCGACGGGGCCGGAGGCGACGCGGGGGTCGAGGCGCGCCGCGTGCAGGGCGACGGGCATGGCGATGCCGACCATGGCCGAGGCGAGCATGGACACGGCCACGGCTGCGAGCATGACCGGGGCCGGGTGAATCGGGTGGCCGGCGGCGAAGAGCAGCGAGGCGATGGCGACCAGCGCGCCGCCGGTGAGCCCCAGCAGCGTGGCGGTGCGCCATTCCATGGCCACGCGGCGGCGCACGGCCGGCCAGGGGATCTGAGGCCGATGCAGGAATTGCAGGCTCATGCTCATCGCCTGCATCGAGACCGACTCGCTGAGCGTCAGCACCAGCGGGAAGAACATCGCCAGCAGCACCACCGCGTCGAGCACGTCCTCGAAGAACCAGGCGATGACGGCACAGACGATGCCGCTGGCGATGTTGCACAGCAGCCAGGGCATGCGCAGGCGGTAGCCCGCCACGGCCGTGCCGTGCCGCGCCTGCTCGACGCTCAGGCCGATCATCTGGAAAAGCTCGTCGGCGCGGTTGGCGTGGGCGAGGTCGATGG
>SKPT01000464.1 GCA_007119405.1 Phycisphaeraceae bacterium | reverse complement strand
TTACAGGACGCCCGGGCAGTGGGCCGGTCTGGCGCCCCCTCGGCCAGGATCCGACAAGCCTTCTCCTGGGTCTGCCGCGAGGACGTGGACAAGCGTTACTCGAGGGAATTGGCTCTGCGCGCATCAGGGCCGGGAGAAGAAGCATGAATCGTCGCGATGTTGGTTTTCGATTTGGCGTCGTGGTGGCGGCGGCGGCGGCGATGGTCGTGGCAGGGTCGATGGTCGTGGCGGGGTCGGCCCAGGCGGGGGTGCTCCCGGCGACGGACGGGACGGCGCCGTGGGGCAACAGCTACGCGCTGGGGTACGCCGCCGGGGAGCTCTACCTGCACACGGGCAACTCGATCTACCTCGTGGACGACGCGGACCGCGACGCGATCGGGTTCGAGCCGCGCGTGACGGGGCTGGAGGACGCGTTCCCCGGCGAGCGGCGCTGGTTCGAGGGGGGCTTCGCGACAACCCCCAACGGCCAGGCGATGGTGTCGATGGGGTTGTCCAGGGGTGTGCTGCGGGTGGATCTGACGGCCGGGACGGCGCAGCCGGTGCCGGCGTTGGATGACGAGAACATCTACTCGCTGGCGGGCGCGGGCGGGGGGCACTTCTACGCCATGTGGGCCGACCCGGACTGGGTGGCGCCGACGAGCTTTACGCGGGTGTACCACGTGGGGCCCGACGACGAGCGGACGTTCGCGTTCGACCCGGCGGAGGGCGACTTCAGCGGGCCGATGGCGTTCGGCGGCGAGGGCGATCTGATCGTCGCGACGTTCGCGTCGCGCGGCGACGGCACGCCGCTGGGGACGAATCGGTTCTTCCGCGTCGCGGCGGCGGAGCTGGAGGCGTTCGAGGCCGGCAGCGATGGGCCGGAGGTGGAGCTGATCGGCGAGCTGGAGGACGTCAATGGGGCGAGCAGCCTGATCGTCGACCGCGACGGGGTGATCTTTTTCAACACGACCACCGGCATCGGGTACTTCGACCCGCTGACGGGCCAGGGCGGGGCGTTCCGCGGCGATATCGCGGACCTGGGCCTGTGGGATTACGAGCGCACGCCGTTCGATGCGCTGGCGTACGACGCGTCGCGGCATGAGCTGGCGTACGCGGTGCATGAGGCGGATGCGCAGGCGTATCGGCTGACCTACACGGTCATCCCCGAGCCGACGAGCGCGGCGATGATCGTGGCGGCTGCGGGTCTCGTGATGTTGCGTCGTCGCGGCGGTGGTTGAGCTTGCCATTTATCCGCCCTGCGACGGGGCAACCTGTCGCGGGGTTTTTGTGGGAGGGGTCATGCATCTGCCCGGATGGACAGGGATGAGCAATGGTTCGCGACAGATCGGCGCGGGGACGGGATCCCGGCCTTCGCTCGCGGACGCGCTCAGGCCGGGCGTTAACGGCCGGCCCGTGCGAGCGCGTGCCTTCACGGTGATCGAGCTGCTGGTGGTGATATCGATCATGGCGTTGTTGATGTCGATCCTGCTGCCGGCGTTGGCGCGGGCGCGGGATGCGGGGCGGGGGATGGCTTGCCGGTCGAACCTGCGTCAGATGACCACGGCGCTGCACATGTACCTGGAGGATCACGAGGGGCGGATGTTTCCTTGGCGGGAGCACCTGCCGGAGGGGCGGCTGTGGTGGCCGGGCTTCGAGGCGGCGGCCGGGCCGACGGCCGAGGGCGAGCGGGTGATCGATCGCACGCGGGGGCGGCTGTGGTTCTACTATCGTCACAGCGATTCGATCGAGATATGCCCGGCGTTTCCGCTGCACAGCTCGAACTATAAGCCGAAATTCACGACGAACTGGACGACGTATGCGCCGCCGCTGGCGCTGATGAACCCGTCGGCGCCGGTGCGGCGGGATGAGATCGAGCGGCCGTGGGAGGTGCTGGCGTTCGCCGACGCGGCGCAGATCAACACGTTTCAGCCGCCGGCGTCGCCGTCGCGGCCGATGTTCGAGCAGTGGTTTTACGTCTCGGGTCATGAGCGGACGGTGATGTACCACCACGGGCTGCGGGCGCATGCCGCGGCGTGGGACGGGCACGTGGCGTCGCACGATCCGCCGCAGACACCTGTCGCCCTGTTTCCCGAGGCGCCGATCTC
Organism: Phycisphaeraceae bacterium; assembly: GCA_007119405.1. The sequence goes on along the minus strand of SKPT01000464.1, from coordinate 5,280 downwards.
CTATCCGCCGACGGGGTTGAGGTTGACGGCGAAGTAGGTTCTGTGGGAAAAGTGGGTGCCACGGCTTGACCGCGAAGCGGCAAGCCGTGCGGCGGCCGACGGAGACACGGCTTGCCCTTCGGGACAAGCCGTGGCACCCCCACTCTGCGGTTTTCGGACGGCGGATTCGTTTGGGCGGTTCTGGCTCCTCCTTGCACCTGGGCACTGGCGGACAAGCCGCCAGTGGCACGCAACGCCGTGAACTATTGATGTGGGGTGGGTAGAGCGAAGCGAAACCCACCAGTCTTGCCTTGGATCTACGAGCATCGTGGTGGGTTTCGCTTCGCTCTACCCACCCTACATTAGCGCCGCCGCCGAATAGTTCACGGCGTTGTGTGGCACCCGTTGTCGGAGGCGGCGTGCCTTATGATGCGGCGGGGCCCGACAGGCTCTTGATCAAGGAGCGTCGTTACATGAATGTGCCTCGCAGTGAGTATCCGCGGCCGCAGTGCGTGCGCGATCAGTGGCTGTGCCTCAACGGCCCGTGGCAGTTTGAGATCGACGGTGGCGACAGCGGGCTGGAGCGCGGGCTTCTCGAGCGTGAGCTCGCGCGCGAAATCACCGTGCCCTTCTGCCCGGAGTCGAAGCTCTCGGGCGTCGAGCACACCGACTTCATGCTGGCGGTGTGGTATCGGCGGCAGGTGCGCGTGCCCCAGGCGTGGCGGGGCCGGCGGGTGCTGCTGCACTTTCAGGCCGTGGATCATGACGCGACGGTGTGGGCGGACGGGCGCGAGGTGGGCAGGCATCGCGGCGGGCAGACGCCGTTCACCTGCGATCTGGGCGATGTGGGCGGGCGCGAGGTGACGATCGTGGTGCGGGCCCGCGACGACTGGCGCGGGCCGCAGGCGCGCGGCAAGCAGAGCCAGCGTTATGAAAATCACGGCTGCCTCTACACGCGGACGACGGGCATCTGGCAGACGGTCTGGATGGAGCCGGTGCCCGCGGTATCGCTGTGTCGGCCGCGGCTGACGCCGGACGTGGGCAAGGGGGTGATCCGGCTGGAGCAGCGCATCACGGCCGGGGGGCCGGGGCCGCACGCCGCGGGGCTGCGCGTGCGGGCGCGGCTGCGCGATGGCCAGATGGTCGTCGCGGAAGATGAGGTCGCGGTGATCGACTTCTCGCCCCGCCTGGACCTGGCGATCCCGGCCGAGCGCCGGCGGCTGTGGGCGCCGGGCGAGCCGCACCTCTATGACGTCGAGATCGAGCTGGTCGATGAACGCGACATGGTGCTCGATCGCGTGGCCAGCTACGCGGCCCTGCGCAGCGTCAGCCTGCGCGACAAGATGGTGCTGATCAACGGCCAGCCGGTGTTCCAGCGCCTCGTGCTGGACCAGGGCTATTACCCGGACGGGCTGCTGACGGCCCCCAGCGATGAGGCGCTGGCGCGCGACATCGAGCTGGCGCTTGAAGCGGGGTTCAACGGGGCGCGGCTGCATCAGAAGGTGTTCGAGGAGCGGTTCCTCTATCACGCCGATCGCCTGGGGTACCTGTGCTGGGGCGAGTTCGCCGACTGGGGTTGCAACGTCGCCGGGCCGGAGGGCGACAACCAGCGGCCGGGGGCGAGCTACATCACCCAATGGCTGGAGGTGCTCGAGCGCGACCACTCGCACCCGTCGATCGTCGGCTGGTGCGCGCTCAACGAGACGGGGCAGGCGCTGACGGATCGCGTGACCCAACTCGACGACGTGACGCGGGGGATGTTCCTGGCCGCCAAGGCGATGGACGGGACCCGGCCGGTGCTCGACGCCTCCGGCTACAGCCATCGCGTGACGGAGTCGGACGTCTATGACAGCCACGACTACGACCAGGATCCGGCGAGCTTCGCCAACCGCCACGCGGGGCTGCGCCAGGGCCGACCGTTCGTGAACCGGCGCGGCGAGCGGCAGATGTCGATCGCGTATCGCGGCCAGCCTTACTTCGTGTCGGAGTTCGGCGGAATATGGTGGAACCCCGCGGCACGCGAGGACGAGGACTCGTGGGGCTACGGCGATCGGCCGGGGAATATCGAGGCGTTCTACGAGCGCTTTGAGGGCCTCTGCCGGGCGCTGCTCGAGGATGCGAACATGTTCGGCTACTGCTACACGCAGTTGACCGACGTGTTCCAGGAGCAGAACGGGATATACGGCTTCGGCCGGGAGGTGAAGTTCGACCTGGCCCGGCTGCGCGCGGTGCAGCAGCGGGTGGCGGCGATCGAGCGGGCGGCGGGGCGTGAGGCGACGGGGTAATTCGGGGGGCCAAGCAGCCGAAATGGCCGAGCTGCCGCAAAAATCCGCGGGCTTCTGCGTTTTTTCGCTTGAATCAGTCGGCCGAAGCCGTCAAAATGGTCAGGGTCAGCTCATCAATGGGGGCTGTGTCAGCGTGGACATGTCATCCCGGGTTCCGGGCTTGCAGGGCGGCTGACCGGCTCAGCCGATTTCGAGGGAGCGTTGTCATGTTGCGATTTCGGGCGTTCAGTCTCGTCGAGGTGCTGGTGCTGCTGTGCGTGGTGGGGCTGTTGGCGGCGGTGGTGCTGCCGGCGGTGGCGCGGCAGCGGGCGGCGGTGCGGGCCGATGAGTGCGCGATGCACCTGCGGACGATCGGGCAGGCGTGGCACGTGTTCGCCCACGACTTCGACGGCCGTGGGCCGGGCCAAGCGACGAACTCGGCGGCGTCGTGGGCGCCGTTCAACTGGCACACATGGCTCAATCATTTCGTTTGGGGTGACGAGCTGGTAACGCTCAATGAATACATGAGGCCGATTCAAAAGTTCAACAGTTGGTCCGAGCAATACAACGGCCAACTCGTCGTCGGGCCAGGCGAGGACAACATCGCCTGCCCCGAGATCGGCACGTGGGACGAGCGCCTGTTCGCGCGGCCGTACGTCGCGAACGTCAACGCGGTCGGTGGCATTCCCTGGGGTGCTCCGCCGTACCCGCACGGCCAGGTCATGCATCAACATCCGTTCCACCAGGATGCCCATGTCGTCCTCGGAACACGCATCGAAGCGTTTGACCGGCCGGCATCACGATTCATGGTCTTCGAGTCCGATCGTGGCAACGACATGGATCGCTATATCGCCACTGAGCAGGAACTGCTTGACCAACTCGATGACGAGATCCGCAGCACGCGGCTGCTGGGCGCCATCGGCACGTACATGTTCCGGCATCCCAACATAACGATGAACGTGGTGATGATGGACGGGCGGGTGCATCGGTTCACGAACGACCCGGCCATGTTCGGGCCGGAGCGGTTCAGCCTTGAATAGCACGAGGAGGCGATCATGGCACGATGTCGGGCATTGAGTCTCGTGGAAGTGCTGGTGCTGCTGTGCGTGGCGGGGCTGCTCGCGGCGGTGGTGCTGCCGGCGGTGGCGCGGCAGCGGGCGGCGGTGCGGGCCGATGAGTGCGCGATGCACCTGCGGACGATCGGGCAGGCGTGGCACGTGTTCGCCGACGATTTCGAGGGTCGGGGGCCGGGGCATGCGGACAACCCGCAGGCGCAATTTACACCGCACCGTTGGCAGGCGTGGCTGAATCATTTCGTCTGGGGTGAGGAGTTGGTGGTGCTGAACGAGTACATGCGGCCGATTCAGCAGTACAACGGTTGGCACGAGGAGTACGGCGAACAGCTCGAAGCCGAGGCGGGTGAAGACAACCTGGCTTGCCCGGAGATCGGCAATTGGGACGAAGGCATATTCGCCCGGCCGTACATCGCGAATATGAACGCGGTGGGGGGGCCGGGTTGGGTCTCTCCGCCGTACCCGCACGGGCAGCGGATGCACCAGCATCCGTTCCATCCTCACGCCCAGGTCTGGTTGGGCACGCGTATTGACGCGTTTCACCGGCCCGCGGCGCGGTTCATGGTCTTTGAGGCCGATCGGGGCAACGACCAGGATCCGTACCGCCTCGCGGAGCGCGATCTGCTCGAGCACCTCGACGACGAGACGCGCAGCACGCGGCTGCTGGGCGGCGTCGGCACCTACATGTTCCGCCATCCCAACATAACGATGAACGTGGTGATGATGGACGGGCGGGTGCATCGAGTGACGAACGATCCGGCCATGTTCGGGCCGGAGCGGTTCAGCGTTGAATAGCACGAGGAGGCGATCATGGCAGGATCTCGGGCGTTGAGTCTGGTGGAAATCCTGGTGCTGCTGTGCGTGGCGGGGCTGCTGGCGGCGGTGGTGCTGCCGGCGGTGGCGCGGCAGCGGGCGGCGGTGCGGGCCGATGAGTGCGCGATGCACCTGCGGACCATCGGGCAGGCGTGGCACCTCTTCGCCCACGACTTCGACGGCCGGGGGCCGGGGAATGCGAGCAATCCGGCGCTACCCGGTGCGACCTACCGTTGGCATGCCTGGCTGAATTACTTCGTCTGGGGGGATGACCTCCGCGGGCTCAACGAGTACATGCGGCCGATTCAGCGGTTCAACGGCTGGGCGGAGGAATACAACGCGGAACTGGTCGTTGAACTGGGCGAAGGCAACATTGGCTGCCCGGAGATCGGTACGTGGAACGAAGGCACATTCGTCCGGCCGTATATCGCGAATATAAACGCGGTGGGGGGGCTGGATTGGGCCCATCCGCCCTACCCGCACGGGCAGCGGATGCGTCAGCATCCGTTTCATCCTGATGCCCGGGTGTGGCTGGGCACGCGGCTGGATGCGTTTCACCGGCCGGCGGCGCGGTTTATGGTCCTTGAGGCCGATCGGTATAACGATCAGGATCCGTACCGGTCCCCGGAGCGCGATCTGCTCGAGCATCTCAACGAGGAAACACGCAGCACGCGCAACGTTGGCGGCTTCGGCACCTACATGTTCCGACATCCGAACGTGACGATGAACGTGGCAATGATGGACGGCCGTGTGCATCGGGTGACGAACGACCCGGCCATGTTCGGGCCGGAGCGATTCAGCCTTGAGTGAACCTCTTACCGGAAATCGAGGGGACATCATGTTGCGTTTGGCAATGACAATGACGTCGGCGGCGGTGTTGACGGCGGTGCTTTCAAGCGGCGTGGCCGGGGCACAGTGGACGGTGATCGCGCAGCAGGGTGAGCCGGTGCCCGAGGGCGACGCCGTGTTCGGCAGCCTGCTCAACCCGTCGCTGAACAACGCGGGGCAGGTGGTGTTCAGCGCCGTGCTGGATGCGGCCGACGGCGGCTGGCTGGGCGAACGGGGGCTGTACATGCACGACGGAGCGCTGGCGAAGCTGATGCGCACGGGCGACGCGCTGCCGGGCGGCGACGGGGTGTTTGACTTCCCCG
>SKPT01000453.1 GCA_007119405.1 Phycisphaeraceae bacterium | reverse complement strand
GTACGTCCATTTCGGCCGGGATGTCGTGATACGTGACCTGCCGACAGTCGCGCTCGAAGACGTAAACGTCGCGGGCCGGGTCGTGCGAGACGATATGCTCGCGGCGCACCTTGCCCAAGGGGCTGTCCATGCAGACGCGGAAGTTGCTCACCCACCCTTCGCCGCGCAGGAAGACCTCGTCGGCCAACTCGAAGACCCGCGCCAGCCGCAGGCGGTATGTCGCGCCGTAGCGGATCGGGTCGGCGATGAACATGGTCAACATCTGCACGCCCAGGTCGACGCAGCGGTAGGCGAGCTCCAGCAGCACGTCGGCGTGGTCGTTGATGCCGCGCAGCAGCGGGAACTGGTTGTAGAGCAGCACGCCGCGGCGGCGCGCCTCGCCCAGACGCTCGCCGACGGTGTCGTCCAGCTCGTAAGGATGCACGGCATGGATGACCAGCTTCACGCGGTGACGGGCGAGGACGTCGATCATCCGCTCGTTGAGCAGGCCGGGCGCGAAAAGCGGCGCCTTGGAGTGGAAGCGGCACCACTTGACGCTTGGCACGGCGAGAATGCGCGTGAGCGCGTGATCCAGCGCGGCCGGCTTGCAGGCCAGCGGATCGCCCCCGGAGAAGATCACCTCGCGCACGGCGGGGTTGGCGTGCAGGTAATCGACGACGCGATCGAGCACGTCGTCATCAAGGTTGCGGTGGCGGTTCTTGCGCGACGGATCGGTGCCGGTGATGTCCGGCCGAAAACAGTACTGGCAGTGGCCGACACAGGTGTCGGTGGGGAAGTAGAGCAGCTTGGCGGGGTACCGGTGGACGATGACGCGTTCGAGCTCCGGCGGCATGTGGCCGAAGTCCTCGACAAAGTTGGTCACCTCCCCGGGAGCGAAGGTGTGGAAACGGTCGGCCTTGGGATAGACGACGGCGTACAGCGGGCCACCGGTTCGGCCGAGCACCTCGACCTCGCGCTCCACGAGCCGGCGGTAGTGTTGCGGCACCTTCACCGGCAGCAGCGGAACGCCCTGCTCACGAAGCTGGTTGAGCTGAATGACCGCGGCATTCTGCGCGTCCCTGGCGGGGGCGACCGAGGCGGCATGGCACATCAGGCGATCTCCATCGTTCTCGCGTCGGGGTGGGCGCGGCCGGCCGAGGCGCGGGCAAGGCCGTCGACCATCAGCGCAAGCAACTGACTGGCCAGGGCCACGGTCCGACCCGTCGGATCAAGCGACGGGACAACCTCGACCAGGTCGGCCGCGACGATGCGGATGCGGCCGTCGAACAGCTCGCGCAGCAGGTGCATGGCCTCGCGCGAGCTGAAGCCGCCACACATGTGCTCGCCCGTCCCGGGTGCGAACGCCGGGTCGAGGCTGTCGATGTCAAAGCTGACATAGGTCGGCTGGCCGGGATCGGCGCGAAGCTCGGCCAACAGGGGCTCGAAGCCCTCGCCGTCGATCACGTGCATGGGGTGAATGTGGGCGCCGCGGTCACGCAGGTACATCGCTCCGCCTTCATGCCACTGAAAATCGCGGATGCCGACCTGGTGGACGCGCGGCCCCGTGAGCCGGCCATCGTCGATCAGGTTGCGCACGAACGTGCCGTGGTTGTACCGGCAGCGCCAGCGCGCCGGGTCGGTCGCGTCATGGTGGGCATCGATCTGCACGAGGCGAAGATCGTCGTGCACCTGTGTCGCCGCCGTCACGGCCGGATACGTCAGACTGTGGTCGCCTCCGACCAGCACCGGCCGGGCATCGGCCGCCAGGCAAGCCGCGACAGCGCGCTTCACGGGCCCGAAGCTGCTGAAGGGGTCGAAACGGTTGACCGGCACGTCACCCAGATCGACGCAGCAGCCGCGCCAATCCATCACCGCCTGCATGCTGACGCGGTACCGGCCGACCCCGCGCGAGGCGGCGCGCAACGCCCCCGGCGCGGCCGCCGAGCCGCCACGCTCCGTGGACAGGGCGTCGAAGGGCACCCCGATCATCGCCACCCTGGCCGGCGGCGGACCATCAGCGAGCGATCCCGCCGGCATATTGAAGAAAGTTGCGTCCTTCATGGTTGAGCGACCGTTCTCAGCGTCGGGAACAGCTCATCGAGGCGCCGCCGATTCGGGGCATCGTGTATCCTTGTAGAAGCCTGCTGGTGCGGGACCTGCGAAACGGCCCGCGGGGAACCGCCGAGGCCCGGAGCGACGTGGAACCCTCTGGCACGGTGATATATTGACGGCTATCGATGAATGATGCAAGCCCCTCCACCGCTGCGCAAAACCGGCTGGCCTGTCGGCTCAAGGCGATCGCCGATCCCCTGCGCCTGGCGATCCTCCAACGCCTGCCTCCCAATGCCGACGACTGTGACCAGCTCTACAACGTCTCCGAACTGGCCGAGGAGATCGGCGTCGCCCAGTCCACCATCTCCCATCACCTGCGCCACCTGCGCCAGGCCGGCCTGGTCGACTGCCGCAAGATGTGCCGCGACGTCTACTACTGGGTCAACCACGATGCCGTCAGCGACCTGCTCGATGAGTTCGGCGCCCTGCTCCAGCCATGAAGACCGAGCGGGCAATGTCGTGAGCAGGCGATGTCGGCGAACGGGTGCCACTGGCGGCTTGTCCGCCAGTGCCCAGGCGTAACAAAAAACCACGGGGCCCCGAACCATCTTTGATCACCGGAAAATCCACGACGTTGTTGATCCTTGAATGGTTGCATGAACCCCAAGTCGTGGGGTGCCACGCAACGCCGTGAACTATTCGGCGGCGGCGCTAATGTAGGGTGGGTAGAGCGAAGCGAAACCCACCACGATGCTCGTAGACCCAAGGCAAGACTGGTGGGTTTCGCTTCGCTCTACCCACCCTACATCAATAGTTCACGGCGTGGGGTGCCACGGCTTGTCCCGAAGGGCAAGCCGTGCACTTGCCGACGATCGCACGGCTTGCCGCTTCGCGGTCAAGCCGTGGCACCCGTTGAAAAACAGGCGAGGCCGGGGCATCAGACCTTCACCCGCATCCATCCGCCGTGCAGGAAGCGTGCCGCGAACACGAGCCCGCGGATCACCAACTCGCCGCACAGCGCCAGCCAGACGCCGATCAGGCCCATCTCCATGGGCCCGGCCAGCAGCCAGACGGCCGGAAGGCGGATGAGAAACGTGCAGCCGTACGTCAGCGCCATCGCCGTGGACGTGTCGCCGGCTCCGCGCAGCACATGGGAGAGCACCATGTACGTGCCGAAGAACACCTGCACGGGCCCGGCGATGATCAGCAGCGGGGCGGCGGCCTGGTAGAGCGTCGGCTCATCGGGCGCCAGCAGCCGCGCCAACGGCTCCGGAAAAAGGACGAAGACCACGCCCATCACCGCCATCCATCCGCCCCCGATCGCCCAGCACAGGTAGCCCGCCTGCTTGGCGCGGTCGGGGCGGCCGGCGCCCAGGTACTGCCCGGTCAGCGTCGCCGCGGCCGTGCCCACCGCGACCGCGGGCAGGAAGCCCAGGGCCTCGATGCGGATGCCGATGATGTGCGCCCCGAGCACGCCCGATGCGCCCAGCCCGCCGACAATCCGCAGCACGATCGCGTTGCCGATCCACATGCCCAGCGACTCGACCAGGCTCGGCACGCCGATGCGGATGATCCGGCGCATCGTGTGCCAGTGCGGACGCAGGCGGTGCGGGTGCAGGCGGATCCCGCCACGCCCGCTGATCAGCACATGGGCGATGCGCGCGGCGCCGACGGCCCAGGCGATGGTCGTGCCCATGGCGATGCCCGCCACGCCCCAGCCGCCGATCGGCGCCGGGCCGAACACCAGCATCACCGAGGCCACGACGTTAACGATGTTGACGCTGAGCATGGCGAAAAAGGGCGAGCGCGTGTCGCCGGCGCCGCGCAGGCACGCGGCCCCGACGAACAGCACCGCCGCCAGCGGCGCGGCGAAGGCCAGGATGCGGATGTAGAGCGTCGCGGCGGCGAGCGTGTCGGCCTCGAGCTGGAAGAACCGCCCGATGGGCGCGGCGCTGGCGAAGAGCATCACCCCGATCCCCGCCCCCCACGCCACGGCCATGAGCATCGACTGCCCCACGCCGGCGCTGGCGACGCGCTTGTGCCGCCCGCCCACCGCCCGGGCGATCAGCGCCGTCGAGCCCACGCCCAGGGCCATCAGCAGCAGCCCCATCAGCCAGCCGATGTAACCCGTCACCGCCACGGCGTCCGCGGCCGTGACGCTCAGCCGCCCCGCCAATGACATGTCCACGAAGCCCACCAGCGAGTTGAGAAGCTGCTCGAGCAGCGGCCAGATCGCCAGCACGTACACCTGCCGCGGCAGCGACAGCCCCGCCAGCCGCCCCGTCAGCTCCGTCTCACCCACCCCCACGACGTCGTCGGCCACCGCCGCGCCGCCGCTGTGCGTCTCAATCATCGCCTCGTCGCGGGATGGCTCCGCCGGCTCACGCATGAACCGCCGATCATAGACGATCGCCACCGGCCGACCGAATGCGCCGGGCTCACCCCGCCCCCGCCACGCCCGCCACGTGCGCCTCGGCCTGCAGGCGACGCGTGTCCTCCGTGGGCATGAACGTCACACGCACCAGCCGCGTCGACGTCGGCGGCTCGGCATCGTCCAGCGCCAGGCGGAAGAAATAAGTGCGCGTCACCGGGTCGTAATGCGCCTCGTGATCCTCCTTCGCCTGGATCGGCAGCTCCCACACCGTGTCGCGCGCCCCCAGCGGCTGCACCGAGGCCGACTCGAACAGCTCGAACCGATACAGCCCCGACGCCTTGGTCGGGTCGCCCATCGCGTCGGCCAGTTCCACGCGAAGCTCGAGCAGCGCCCGGTCCTGCTCCTGCACGAACCGACCACCGGGATAGATGCGCATCGCCTCGGGCTCGGGCCGCCAACCCGCCTCGCCGCCGAGCCCTCCGCCGCGCCCCTTGAATTCACACCCGCCCGCCGCAACGACCGCCCACAGGAGCACGCACACGAGCGCCGGGTTCACGAACCGCCGGTTCATCCCCGGAGCATAGACCGCGCTGCCAGGGCATTCAAGCATCCGGGCTCGACGAGGCGCCGCCGCCCCGCCGGGCGCAGATGGTGTGTGCGAAGTCTTGCCCGGGGTGCCACACACGTACTCAGTTCAACAATGCATCGACGATCGCCTGCACGCGCTGCAGCACCTTCGCCGCGGCCGCGAGCTGCGCCTCGTCGACCGCGGCCTGCTCCAACGCCTCGCGATACACCGGATCGTCGCGCAGCCGATTCACCGCCAGCTCCGTCAGGCGCATGCGATCGATCGCCTCCGCCAGGTTCGGATGCGCCTGCGCCCACTGGGACCAGCTCTGCTCCAGGCGCGCCTCGACCAGGTCGCGCAGCGCCCGCGTGCTTCCCGTTCCGCTCATGGCCATCTCCCTTCGTCATCCGCAAATCAGCAGTCACAAAGCAGCGTTCACTCTCGCCGCCACAGCCGTCGCACGTCCCACTTCTCCGGCCAGATCTCGCCCTGCCGGGCCAACAGCTCCCGCGCCCGGGCCACCGCCTCGGCCGCTTCGAGCAGATTCTCCCGCCGCCGATCGCGCTGCCGCTCAAGATCCAGCTCATGCCGCAGCAGCGCCTCGCGCGCCGCGATGTAGCCACGCGTCGCCTGCATGACCCACTCGGCCTCGAGTTCGCCGCGCTCGAGAAGGTCCCGCTCGTACGCCTCCTCCAGCAACTCGCGCGACTGGGCCAGCCATCGCGCCTCCCGACCCCCATCGACCTCGAGCCGCTCGGCCTCCTCCACCATCACGCGCTCGCCCGTCTCGAGCAACGGCTCGACCGCCCGCGGCGCAGCGCACCCGGCAACCAGCACCAATGGCATCAACAGCATCAACCTCGACATCCTCGCCTCCTTACGCCGCCTGTCGCGGCATGTCACGGTCGATCCGCTCCAGCAGTTTCATGAGCTGCCGCTGCGTGCGATCGAACGACGACAGCGCGTGCGTGTTCTGCCGCACGAGCTGCACCAGCGTCCGCAGCTCGCGCTGCTGCTCCATCAATCGCTTGTGCGCCTCGGACAGCTCCGCCTCGCGCTTGCGCGACAGAAACCGCTCGAAGATCCACAACGCTCCCATCAAGCCCGCCACCCCGAACTGGGCCAGGTTCGGCCACGTCTCGACCATCATGCCATGCTCCCGGGTAAGGATCTCAAACTGATTGATTCCGACACCCCTCCCTTCGGGAGGGGCTGGGGGAGGGTGCCTCCGAATCGCGTTGTGGGACCGATTGAAACATGGCCTCGTTGCAGGCGAGGTGCCGGCACAACGCAGATCCTGGGTAGCAGGTGACGCCCGCCCTACCCCCTCCCGGAGGGAGGGGGGTCGGAATCGGTCCGTTTGAGTAAGGGTGCACACTGATCTTGATGCGCTGCCATCGCCCTCTGCTTCGTGCCTTCGTGCCTGTCCACTCAAAACCTCACCTCCACGCGCGTCGTCGGCCCCTGCCGGTGCCCCGCACCGCCGAACGTGCAGCGCAGCGCCCCGACGCTCATCGCCGTGTCCTCGGCCGCCGCGTCGACCAGCCGATCCCCGACGCGCAGCATCGCCCACGACCCGCTCAGCACCAGCCGCCCGCGCCCTTGCATCGTCCCGCCGCCGGCCTCGGCCTCCCGCATGCGGTCGACCAGCCAGCGCTCCATCGCCTGGCCCTGGTCCACCTCGCGCGCCTTCATCAACCCGGCCCGCACCGCGTCGTGATGAATGCTCGCCTCATCCACCCGCCGGAACCGGTACGCCTGCCTCCCGTCCAGCTCGCGGCGAGCGACCTGCCCCGCGAACGGGTTGCCCCGCCAGCGCACGCGCTCGACCGGCCGCGGACTCGACAGGCTCGCCGTCACGCGCACGCGCGCCTCGCCCGCCTTCGCCGCCGCGAGAAACCCCGCCGGCAACGCATCGTCCGCCAGGTACACGCCCGCGCGATGCTCCAGCAACTCCGCCCGGCCCGGATACTGCGACCAGCTCACGCCGCCGTCCGTGCTGATCTCCACCACCGGCTCACGCGGCTGCCCGGCATCGTCCAGCGCCACGCAGCGCTCAAGCGGCAGCGCCTGGGCCCGCACGTCATCGCGCGCAAAGAAGACATCCAGCTCGAACGCCGGCCAGCTGTACGGCTCACCGCTGAACCAGCCGTCCTCGTTGAGCACCCACTGCCGGTACACGTTGCGATACGTCGCGAAGTCCTCGCTCGCCTGCCGGTCGTACGCCGCGTCCGCTTCGCCTTCCAGCGCCGGATCCCACCCGCCGACGAGCGCGAACGTCGACTCGATCTGCCAGCCCGCGCCCTGCGCCACCCACGCCTCGGCCGACCGCGCCGGCGCCTCCACATCCACGCGCAACACGTCGCTCATCGGCCGACCCGCCACGCCCCGGCTCACGTCGACGCGCCGCCCACCACGCCTCGGCC
>SKPT01000431.1 GCA_007119405.1 Phycisphaeraceae bacterium | reverse complement strand
TGCGCCCGGGCACTGGCGGACAAGCCGCCAGTGGCACCCAACGCCGTGAACTTTAGGCATGGCGGCGCTGATGTAGGGTGGGTAGAGCGCAGCGAAACCCACCACGCTGGCGTGGATTCGCGCCGCAACCGGTGGGTTTCGCTTCGCTCTACCCACCCTACAGCCAGAGTGCACGGCGTTGAGTGGCACCCGCCTGGGGTGACCGACGCACACAGCACCCTGCCGGGATGCTGTGTGGCACCCTTCTCACACCTTCCTGCCCTCTTCGTGCCCTCGCGGCAAGCTCACGGCGACTCGGCGACGCGCTCGTCCCACGCCTCGTCCCACACGCCGCGCTCGCGCATGTAGCGCGCCAGGCCGGGGTGCACCGGCACGCTGTCGCCCGCGGCCGCGACACCGCGGCGCTGCAGCGCCGGCATGTCCGCCGCGATTTGTGCGAAGCCCGGCTCCGCCTGGGCCAGCTCGGTGGCATTCGCCTCGATGATCGTCAACATGCGGTAGACGTCGTCGCCCGGCACCTCCAGCCCGACGTGAAAGCCGTAGAAGAAGGGCACGAAATGCACCGGGCCCTCCACGTCGCTCTGGAAGACGGCCGGGTCGATGCTCACCACCTCCATGCCCGCGTCGCGCAAGGGCTCGATCTCCTCGTCGGACGGGTTGAGCACGGCGATGTCGGCCGCGACTTCCGCCTCGGCGACCCAGGGCGGCAGGGATGCCTCGCCCGTGGTGTAGGCGATGAACGCGTCGATCCCGCCGCGCGACAGCTCGCTGCCGGCCAGGCCGGTGTCCAGCTCGCGATAGCGATGCCCGACCTCGAGCGTGCCCAGGGCGCGCTCGAGCTGGGCCCGCACGTCCCAGGGCGCCGGCCCGGTGAACACGGGGCGGTCGGCCAGATCGCGCCAGGCGGTGTAGCGATCGGCGTCGGCCGCACGGACGACCAGCCCCACCTCCATCGTGTAGGCCCAGAACGACTGCACCGGCTGGCGCTCGACGCGCTCGGCGAACCCGGCGAAGCGCCCGGCATCCTCGGCCAGCTCGCGAAAGGCGATGTCGGCGCCGTAGTAGCCGTCGTACCGGCCCAGGGCGTAGCCACGGATGGTGGCGACGGCGCCCGAGGTGGGCATGACGTCGATGCGGTAGTCGTCCATCTCGCGGTTGAGCACGGCCATGAGGCTGACCTTGGCGCGGTGGCCTGCCGAGCCTGTGGCGGACGTGGCCCAGCGCAAGGTCGTGACGCCCTCGTCCTCGGCGCAGCCGGCCAGCGGCACGGCGGCGGCGAGGGCGAGGCTGGCGGCGAGCGCGGTGGTGGGCAGGCGTGGAGACATCATGGCCGCCGGTTATAGCAGCGGCGCCGGCGTCCGGGAAGGGGCTCGCCCGCCCGGGCCTGTGCCGAAGCGGATCAACCCGCCTGCGTGGCGGGCCCGGGTGCGGCGTTGGCCGCGGCAGTGCGGCAGAGCTTGATGATCAGGAACATCTCGCCCTGGTGCCGGGCCTCGTCGTGCAGGCCGTGGATCGCATTGCGCAGGAACTGCGCCAGCGCGTCGGCGTGGCGCAGCGACGCGGGGCGCTGCCCGGCGTGCAGGGCGTCGAGCACCGAGGCGATGCGCTGGGCCTGCTCGCGCAGTTGGTGATCCATCTGCTCGCGTCCCGGCCAGCGCCGCGGCGGGGCGGCCGGGTTCGAGCCCGAGGCGAACAGCGCCTGCCAGCCGGTCGACAGATCGGTCTCGCCGGTCAGCGGCTGGAGGCAGAAATGATCCTGCAGCCACAGGGCGTGCCCGGCGTGCCAGAGCACGTGGTTGGCGGTGCCGGGCGGGGCCCAGGTCAGGCGGTCCTGCGGCGCCGCCTCGAACAGGCGCAGCGTGTCGCGCCGCACCTGGCGGGCGAGCTCCTTGAGAAAGAGGGCTTCGTGCATGATGTGCTCCCAACAGGGCCCACGTGGAGCGTCGAGAGGCGGCGGCGGCGCGGACGTGGGCGGTTCACGTTGGCCTGCCACGACGGCCGGGAGGGCTCCGGGGTACACCGGGCTCGACCCGGGCGGGGCATCGGCCAGTGACACCAGTGTGCACCGGCCGGGGCGGGCGGGTCAAGCCGGCCGCCGGGGCCGGGTGCCGCACCGCCCGGCCGGAGGCAAGCCCGGCAACTACATACAGGTATCGGGAGAAGCTCTTGGTCTATGCGACATTCGACCTGTTATTCTTGTCTGCAAGGACGAAAGGGTGCGAGGAGGACAAGAAGACGCAGGACGAGGCATGATGATGATCATACGAGTTCCTGGGCTCCGTCCGAAAAGTGGGTGCCACGGCTTGACCGCGAAGCGGCAAGCCGTGTGACGGCGGACGGAGACACGGCTTGCCCTTCGGGACAAGCCGTGGCACCCCCACTCCTGCGGTTTTCGGAGGGAGCCTACTGTTGGCAACAATCACACCATGACACGCTACATCGCCGCCTACGACACTGAACATCCCAACTGCCCCGCCGCCTGCGAGAAGATCGTCCGTGTGCATCACGAGTTCGAGATGCCCGCGACGTTCTATCTGGTCGGCCGCCACTTGCGCGATCACGCCGATCATTACCGCGCGCTGCTCGATGACCCACTGTTCGAGATCGCCTCGCATACGTGGTCGCACAAGATGCTCAAGCCGCATCCGATCTGTGGTTCCGCCGTCGCGGGCGACGAACTGGCCGACGAGGTGATCAAGGGCAAGCAGATGGTCGAGGACGTGTTCGATCGCGAATGCCTCGGCCTGCGCCCCGGATGCAGCTTCGATGACGGCCTGTGCAATGCGCCGCATGTCCTCGAGCTCGTCGAGCAGGCCGGCTACAAATACGTCAGCTCGCTGGCGTGGGGCCCCGGCTACACGCTGCCGGCCCCGCTGAATCAGCCGCGTACGTACCAGGCCGACGGCTACCCCGACTTGTGGGAACTGCCTTGCCACGGCTGGCACGACAACGTGCTGACCACCGATATCGCGACCGCGGGCAACCACCATTTCCGCGTCGCCTGGCCGATCACCCAACCCGACATCGTCCCCAGCGGACCGGTCGAGACCCCCGAGCAGGAGGCGGCGGTGTTCAACCGCATGATCGACCTCGCCGTCGAGCAGCAGTTGCCCTTCGTGTCGCTGATCTGGCATCCATGGTCGCTGGACCGGTTCGATCCGGACATGCGGATGGTGCGTGCGGTGTTCGATCACGTGCGCGATTTGGGGTTGCCAAGCGGAACCTATGCCGATCTGTATCACGCCTGCGTGGCGGGTGGCGCCGAGGCCGGGACGTCGAAGGATTGACCATGCCCATCAAACAATCGTTCTGTTACCGCTTGTTTCAGCCCGACGGCATGAGCCTTGACGCTTTGTGCGCCGAGGCCGCGGCGATCGGCTACGCCGGCATCGAGCTCTGGTGGCCCGAGGATGATTTCCAGGAACTGACGGCCGCCGCGAAACAACACGGTCTGGCCATCGCCAGCATGTGCGGACACCGCTGGGACACCGGCGGACTGAACGACCGTTCCCAACACGATCGAATCGAAAGCGAGTTGGGGACATCGATCGAACAGGCTCGGGCCAACCATGTTTCCGGCTTGATCTGCTTCAGCGGCAACCGCATCGACGGCCAGCCGGATCGCGAGGCGATCGAAGCCGTCGCCGCCGGCTTGCGCCGCGTGACCCCCGCCGCCGAGAAAGCGCAGATCAACCTGAACCTCGAGCTGTTGAACTCGAAGATCGACCACCCGGGCTATCAGTGCGACCACACCGCGTGGGGCGCGGCGGTCTGTCGCCAGGTCGCCAGCCCGCGCGCGAAAGTGCTCTACGACATCTACCACATGCAGGTCATGGAAGGCGACGTCATTTGTACGATGACCGATCACCTGGATGTGATCGGCCACGTGCACACCGCCGGCGTCCCGGGACGACGCGATCTCGATGGCGAACAGGAGTTGAACTACCCGGCCATCTGCCGCGCGCTGGCCAAGGCGGGCTATGCCGGTTTCGTCGGCCACGAGTTCAAGCCGAAAAGGGATTTGCTGAACGGACTGCGTACGGGTTTCGAGGTCTGCAACGTGGAGTGAATCGAACCGGCCGCTTCGTTGCGGCGGCGATCCCGCCCGGCCGGCGGGAAGCTCTCAGCCGGTATACTGGGGACGATTGTCGCATCACCGCGTTGGGCGGGTGTGCAGGAAACGATATCACGAGCCGGTCGGGACACCAAGGGCAGAGGCATGACGATCAGCACCGAACACGCGGCTTTGGCGATCAATGGTGGCCCGCAAGCCTTCCCCCAAGCCGTCGGCAAGGCCGAGCCGAAGATCGGCGTCGAGGAGTTCCTCGCCATCGCCCGGCGCTTCGGCTTCAACGACGCGGCGATGCAACGCCTTGCTGCCGCCGTCGCCAACGATGATCTGCCCGAAGGCGGGCCCAACCTCGCCCGCTACGCCACCGCCCATCCCAAGCCGGCCTTCGGCGAATTGTATGAAGCCAGGGCCCGTGAGCTGTTCGGCGTCGCCCATGCCATGCCCGTCAGTTCGGGGACCGCGGCGCTGCATGCGGCGATCGTCGGCGTCGGCGCCAAACCGGGCGACGAGGTCATCTGCCCCGCGCTGGGTTTCATCGCCACCGGGGCCGCGATGATGCTCGCCGGCACCAGACCCGTGTTCTGCGACGTCGATGAATCGCTCCAGATTGACCCGTCCAAGATCGAGGCCTGCATCACCGACCGGACCGTCGCCGTCGTGCCCACCCATCACTGGGGCACCGTCGCCGACATGGCCGGCGTGTGCGAGGTGGCCGCCAGGCATGGCCTGAAGGTCATCGAAGATTGCGCCCAAAGCCCCGGCGGGCAGTTCAACGGCCAATTCGTCGGGACGATCGGCGACATCGGCTGCTTCAGCATCTCGGCCTACAAGATCATCGGCGGCGGCGAAGGCGGGATGTTCATCACCAACCACACCGACATCTTCGAACGCGCCGCCCAACTGGCCGAAGGGGGTGGGCTGTGGCGGCCGAACCGATTCGCCCCGCCACGGTACGAGGGGGAATTGTTCGTCGGCGGCAACTATCGTCTCAGTGAACTGGAGTCAGCGGTCAACCTGGTGCAACTGGACAAGCTTCTGCCGCTGGTCGAGCGCTACCGCCGCGTCAACCGGCGTATCCTCTCGCAGATCGCTGCCTACCGCGGCATCCGGCCGCAACGGTCGAACGATCCTGAAGGGGACATCGGTTACCAGATCCGCTTTTTCCCCGACACCCACGACCTGGCCGACAAGATCGCCCACGCCCTGCGGGCCGAGGGCATCGCCGCGGCTCATCGCGGGGCCGACCACGGGCCCGACTGGCATCTCTACTCGCACATGTTCCCGATCTGGCATGACCTGGGCGAACAGGTTCGCCACACCTGCCCCGTCGCCGACGACCTGTACGCCCGGATGGTGACCATCCATGTGAACCAATGGTGGTCCGATGAGGACTGCGATGCGGTCGCCAACGGCATGAACAAAGTCTTCGCCGCGTTCTGCGATCCGGCCGGAAATGCCCATTGAACCCGGATGCCATGAACTTACGCCAGAACGCCGCGCCATGGCGCGCGGTTACAACGATTCGTGCATGAAAAGTGCTTCTGTGAAGATGTTGTCGCACCGACATGGTCGCGCTCACGCGGGGGTTCTGCACCAGCCTGCCGGCCGAGCACCTGGCGGTAGGCCAGCGGTCCATCAGGGGCTTGTCGAGCGAGGGCGAGGTGTGGATCGGCGATGGACCGTTGATGTTGGCGCCGGTGTCGGCGTCGAGGCCGGGCGTCCTGGGCGTAAGGATCGGGCGGCCGTCCTGGTCGGCTCCGTCCGAAAACCGCAGGTGCGGGGGTGCCACGGCTTGTCCCGAAGGGCAAGCCGTGGCACCGTCGGCCGTCACACGGCTTGCCGCTTCGCGGTCAAGCCGTGGCACCGACTTCTCGGACGGAGCCTGGTCAATTCAGCGGGGTGCAGAACCAGCGCGGCTCGTCGGCCGTGCCCACGTCGCGCAGCAGGTGGAGCTTGACCATGGCGCCGAGGCGCGTGGCCAGGGCGGTGGCCAGCTCGGCGCGGTGGGTGAACAGGTGCAGCACCGGCTCGGCGGCGGTGTCGAAGCGACACTGACGCTGCGTGAGCTGAAGCAGCTCAAGATGCTCGCGCACCCACTGCCGGGCGGCGAGCAGCTCGAGCAGGGCCGAGCGCAGCGCGGCGAGGTCGGCGTCATCGGAGGCGGAGGCGGCGGGATCGGTGGCGGGGTCGGTGGCGGGGGGGACGGGGTGGCGGCGAAGCAGGTGGAGCGTGCCGTCGGTGGCGAGCACGAGCTGCGTGTCCGGCTGCTGCGGGCAGCGCGCCTCCAGCGGCAACCCCCCCGCCAGCGGGCCGCCGGCCGTGGTCAGGAACGCGGCGAGGTCAGGGGTGGAGGCGATTTCGGATTTCGGATTTCGGAGTTCGGAGTTCGAAGATCCAACGCCCGGTGCCGATGGCTCGGCAGCTTCCGGGGCAGCCGCTGCCGCGGGTTGCGCCTCGGCAACAGCCTCTGTTTCACGCGGCCGCCCCCGCGCCTCTGCTTCGTGCCTTCGTGCCTTCGTGCCTTCGTGCCCGGCCGGCCTGCCTTCGCCGAGGCGCTCGAGGCGCGCCAGATCGCGTCGGAGCGTGGCCAGCGTTGCATCGTCGGTGTCGAAGCGGCCGAGCTGGCGCAGGGCGACGGGGACCATCTGGCGCTGGTGGCCGACGATCCGGACGGGGGCGGGCACGAGGTCGGCGGCGGCGTCGCGCAGCTTCTCGCCGGCGCTCTCGCTGGCCTGCTCGTCGCTGCCCATGATCATCACGTCGACCTGCCGCGGCTGGTGCGGGGCGGCGTCGCTGGCCTCATCAAGCAGGCGAATGGCCGCGGCGACGGCCATGTCGTCGCCGCCGGTCAGCAGCGTCCAGCGCGTCGGGCCGTCGAGCTCGCCGAGCATGCCGGGGCTGACGTGCACGAGCAGCCGGCGCAGGGGGCGGTCCGGGTCGGTCAGCAGGGCGTGCAGGCGATCCAGCAGGCCGGCGGGCTCGGGGTCGTCGTCGCCGCCATCGGCGGTCGCGAGGCCGGTGGTGGGGGCGGCGAGGCGCTGCTCGGTCGACTCGACCAGCTCCAGGTCGATCCGCCGGCGGTCGAGGTGGAGGATCGCCACGGGCCCGGCGGCCTGGGCCAGTCGCTGGGCGTACTGGGTCAGCCAGGGCCCGCTCATGCCTGGCAGGTTGCCCAGGAGCACGGCCTCGACGGCGCAGGGCGGGGCCTGGGCCTGCTGCTCGCGATGCAGGCGCAGCCGGGGCTCGGCCTCGCCGCCGGCGAGCCTGGGGCCGGCGGGCGGGAGCTTGGGGGCCAGACGCATGGGCTCGGGCCCGGCGAGCGGGTCGTCGTCGGCC
>SKPT01000234.1 GCA_007119405.1 Phycisphaeraceae bacterium | reverse complement strand
GCCCTGGGCGCTGATGATCGCCGGGTTCGTCGCGTCCGGCACCAGCAGGCCCTCGTGCTGAAGCTGGCGGTGGATCTTCTGCGCCGTCGCCAGCGACACGCCGAGCACCTGCGCGAACCTGCGCGTGGGCATGAACCGATCGCCCGCGCGGCCGTGCTCGCCCGCCTGGATCGCATGGCGGACCTGATCGAGCAGGACGTGGTACTTGGACAACGGCGACTCCTTAGCCCCCGGAAGGATGTCGGGAGGGTATACCATGTCAGTTGACACGTCAAATCATGTCAGTTGATCGGTCCAGAAGAGGCGGTAGGGCGGTTGCTCGCCGAGTATCTGCGGGGGCGGACCTCAACAAACTGGCGGCCCGGGTTGCGGGTTGAGGGTTGCGGGTTGCGGCGGGGTGGTGGCGGGGTGGGATGCCACACAGCGTCCCAAAGGGCGCTGTGTGCGAGCGTCCCACGACGTTCGGCACACAGCACGCTACGCGATGCCGGTCAGCACCACGGACGGCGCCTTCCCCGGTGCCGTAAGTCCAGTTCAGAACGCTGTCCGACCTTTTGGCCCACCCCCGCGCCGTTGTAAATAGAGGCCGATCGCCCCTCACGGCCTCTCAAGCCCCATAACCCGAGACTTTTCGATTCGGTCGAGCGATCCCGACACGAAATTTGTCTCGCGCGCACTTTTCGCAGAAGTTCGAAGAGTGTATGGTCCGCTCTATTGCCTCAAGTTTCGCCGACGACGCATGTTAGCGTCCACCCTTCTCCGAAGGTGCGGCCCGCGAAAAGGTCAACTGTTGACCGTTGCGCAGGAGCACGCACCATGCCACGACTGAAGAACCGTCTGCCGAGGATGTACCGCGACCGCGGTCTGGCGTACGTCAAGATCAATGGCCAGCGCCTCAGGCTCGGTCCGTGGGGCAGCGATCAGGCCGAGGAGGAGTACCGCCGGCTCATGGCCGAATGGGTCGCCAACGGCCGAAGGCTGCCGGCCGCGACGATTGAGCCTGCGGTCGAGGAAGCCAGCGTCACCGAGGTGTTCGTCGCGTACCTGAAAGAGGCTCGGAATCGCTACGACGGGGACTTGGCCCATGTGCGTGCCGCCCTCAAGGCGGTGCGTCAGTTCTACGGCAGCGAACCCGCGCCGTCGTTCGGGCCCAAGCGGCTGCGGGTGGTGCGGCAGCAGATGATCGAGCAGGACCTGGCCCGGCGGACCATCAACAAGCGGGTGAACTGGATCCGCACGGCCTTCAAGTGGGCGGCGTCGCACGAGTTGTGCGACGAGCGGGTCCACCGGCGGCTGGCCACGGTGCCGGGGCTGCGGCCGGGCGAGGGCGGCCGGGAAACCGAGCGAATCAAGCCCGTGCCCCGACGGGATATACGTCTGGCACGGCGGCAGATGACCAGGCCGGTCCGCGGGCTGGTGAACCTTCAGTTGCTTACCGGCGCCCGGGCGGGGGAGCTTGTGGGTCTGCGAGCCACGGATATCGACACCACCGGCGCCGTCTGGACGTTCAAGCCGTCGGGCCACAAGACGGCGCACCACGGCCACGAGCGAACGATCTATTTCGGTCCGCGTGCCCAGCGCGTGCTGCGGGCATTCATGCGGGCCGGCCGGCTTGATCGCCCGCTGTTCAGCCCGCGTGATGCTTTGGCCGAGACGATGCGTCGGCGCCGCACCTCGGGCCAGGGACGGCGTGCAGGGCAGAAACCCGGCGGCCGCGAATCAGATCGCAAGGTGGGAGAGGTCTACGACGTGGCGGCCTACCGGCGGGCGATCTACTAAGCCTGCGACCGCACTTGGCCGCCGCCCGCCGAGTGGAAGCGCATCCGCGTGCCGGGTCGCGGCCGCAAACATCGAAGCACTCGCTGGGAGACCGACACGGAATGGCGGACCCGAATCGGCGCCGAGGCCTGGTCCCGGCTCCGGACGTGGCGGCGTGACCACCGGTGGCATCCGCACCAACTCCGCCACAACGCGGCGACCTTTCTGCGCCGACAGTTTGGCATCGAGGTCGCCTCGATTATCCTCGGCCACAGCTCGCTGGCGATCACCGGTACGTACGCGGAACAGAATCACAAGCGGGCGATCGAGGTGATGAGGCAAGTGGGTTGAACCGGTCAGCCGTGTCGAACAAAATGCTCTTCGGTCGACCTGGCTGGCGAGTGGCCGGTCACCGTGTCCAGCGTCGGTGACTGTTCCAATGCGCTTTCAACGACATGGGTGTCTGCTCAGTAGACGATGGAATCGACGGGCCAGGTGAGAAAACCGCCGCCAGCATCAGAATGCCGGCGACGGTTCGGAGCGTTGCATCCCAGCGTACCGGATCTATCCAACAGTGACCTCGCCTTGCCTGCACATCACCATCTCCATGGGCAGGCCGTGAGCGTCGCACTGCGGGTCATCGGGCAACGTGGACAACTGTTCGGCGGGCTGCATGGCGGTGGCGCAGGCCGCCATGGCGTCGACAATATCATCCCGTCCCACGCCGGTGCGGCCAGGTGGGTACGCCGTGCGGGCCCGTTCGTAGAACGCCGTCGCGCCGGGCAGGTGCCGGGCGAGGATTTCCAGGCGCTCCTTGATGCCGGCGGTCCGCTTCTTGGTGTGGGTCAGCGGCCGGCCGGCCAGGGCTGCGAAGCAGACTTCAGGATGGCATTCGCGCAGAACGCCGCGGGCCCGGGGTTGGCTCTGCAGGAACACGTCCACCTCGCGGATCCTGGGCATGATCGACCAGCTCTGGATGGACAGGCCCCGCCCGGTGTGCTGGCGGTTGATGCGGCTGGCCTCGGCGTGGCTGGCGGCGGTGAAAGCTGCACGGCACGGCGGCCAGAAGACGCGGTTGCGTGCCGGGCCGAGCAGGGCGCGGGCCTGTTCGTCGCACGCCCGGCGGGCCGCGTCGCCGTCGATGAGGCCGATGGGGATGTCGACCAGGATGAGGCGGGCGCTGCGGCAGGCCTGCCAGAGCTCATTGATGGTGTCGTAACGATGGGCGTGGAGGTTGCCCTGCACGTCGGCGCTGACGGCGAACCAGCCGCCGCGGCAGCCGTCGACGCCGACGGCGCGGCTGGTGATGGCCGGGGACGATGTTCGGCGAGGGCGTGGAGCCGAGCAAGTCATGACCTGGCGATGGTGCGAGGGAAGACTCATTCGAGGTCCGCCGGGCCGAGCCGGCGAACGCTCACGCCGCGGTCTGGGAACCGCTCCGTCAGGCGACGAAGGGCCGTTCCGGTGCGCGGCCCCCAGCGGTTGAGCAGTGCGTACGTGCTGCCGTTGACGCGGATCAACCCGTCGTCGTCCGTGAAATAGCGGGCCTCGGAGAACTTCCACCCCTCGCTCTGGGCTCGGGCAGGCATCTGCGCGTGGAATGCCTCGCTGTCCAGCGCCCCCGGGCAACAGGCAAACAGGTGCTTCCTCCAGTCGACAACCTCCGCGATCTGCTCGGGGCTGACCCCGGCGGCGCACAGGCCCTGAACGACCTTCAACATCGCGTACTTGCGTTCCATGGCCGGAAAGTGGTCCTCGCCGACGGTAATGTCGAACCGTTCGCGAACACCCCGGCGAGCTTTGCGCTCCTGCTGCTGCTTCTCGCGCATCCGGACCTGGTAGTCCTCGGCTTCCGGCAGCGGGATGAGCTGCTGCACGTCCACGAGCACGCGCTGGCCATCCGTATATGGCTTGATCCGCACGCACCGGATGTCCAGGCCACGCTCGTTGAGCCAGAGCACGCTGGTGGTAATCTCCTTCGAGAAGTCAGCCGCCGCGAGCACGATGCGCGCGTCCTGGGCGAACATGTCCTCGTCCGGCTCGTCCCAGCCGAGATGGTTGAGCAGTGTTTGCCGGGCATCCTCGTCGCTGCCGAGAGCCTTGAGGTGGTGCGCGAGCAGGTCAACGGCTCGGTCAAACGTCATCTGTGAGACCATGGCCGCATAACGGATCGCCTGCAACTCCATGTGGCCGCCATCGTCGGTGCGTTTGAGCTCGATGACCACCAGGTTGGCTTGGTCGTCGATGCCCAGCAGGTCGATGCGCCGCCGCGAGTCTTCCCATTGGCCGAACTCCTCGGCGATGACGAGCGTGTCGGGGGCGATCACGTCAATGCGGTCGCGCAACAGGCGCTGGAGATCGGCGCGCTCGCGGAGGCCGGCCTGGCTGAAAGAGGTCTCGTGGATATCTTGAATGCCGGTGGCCTGGATCTCGTAGATGGCCATGGTGCAGGCTCCCGGGTGGGGCGATCAAGGCATCGTGGCCGAGGCTGGCGGAACTCGCTTCCCCCAGCCTAGCACCTCCCCGGGAAACCTCCCAATCTGACCTGGACGCGGTCATGTTGGGGCGGCGAATAACAAGGACGAGGCCACCGCGCCTGGGCCGGCACGGGCTGGTCAGGGCCCTGAGGTCCGCCGCCTCGCGACATCGCTGCCGCGCCCGTCCGGCCGTCGCTGGATTCACTCCACGACGCCGTCGGCGCCGCGGATGACCAGGTGGGCGTTGCCTGCCGGGTCACTTGGGCCCTGCTGCTTGGCCGGGTCCGCGTGGAACAGTGAGTCGGCGGTGTTGCTGACGGGGCCGTAGCGCGTGCGGGTGAGGGTGGGTTGGGCCTCGAAGCTGACGTGGTTGTCGTTCCACGCCACGTGGCCGCGCCATTGCCCGGGCCGGGGCGTGTGGATGCTGCGCCACGTCGCGATGTCGTCGGGGTCGTCGGCGATGAGGCGGTCGCCGAGCACCGGGGCCTCGGCACTGGCGGTGGCGTGCCACTCAGTACGGCGCGATTCACTCCCCGTGGGCTCAAGGCCATCGTCGTCGTTGATCTGGAGCAGAGCGTAGGAGTAGCTCGACGGGCCGAGGTACTGCGGGCCGTTGGGGATCCAGGCGCCCTTGTCGCCGTCGACAGGGCTGATCAACTGCGTCGTGGGCAGGTGGTCGGCATCGATGAGGATCGCGTAACGTCCCGCGACGGTTGAGCCGTGCTGGTCGGCGGACTGGATCCAGATCGAGCCGCCCTCGATGAAGCGGCGGCCGTCGAAGCCCGGGTACCACTGGTTATTGGCGTGGGCGTGCAGGACCATCGCCTGGTGGATGGTGCGGATTTGGCTGGCGGACTGGGCCCGGCGGGCGGCGGTGCGTGCCGCGGCGAGGGCGGGCAGCAGGAAGGCGATGAGCGTGGCGATGATGCCGATCGCCACGAGCAGCTCGATGAGGGTGAAGCCAGTGGGGCGTCGTGCCATGGTGACGGGGCCGTGATCGCGGGCCATCCCCGCTACCAGTGTGCGCCGGCGGCGTCGGTCGGGTCAAGGGTTTCCTGGGCCGGCGGTGGGATCGCCGATATGCACCGGCTGCTGGTGATGCGAGGCGGGGGCGGCCGGCACGAAGGGCCTGTCCCACATGCGCGGGTGGTTGCCGGTGCCTGCCTCGGCCTCTGCCTGGCTCGGTGACGACCATGCCCCGGAGCGGAGCCGTTGGCGTGGTGCCGCCTGCCGGGCGCTCAGTCGCAGCAGGTCAAGATGAGCCGGCCACAGCGCTGGCAGAACCACTTTTGTTTCTTCTCGACGCCGGCCCCGCCGCAGACGAGGCAGCGGGGACGCTCGTCCCGTACGTCGCCGGAGCACTGAGCTTGAGCGGGTTGCTGAGGTTGCCTGTCGGTGTCGTGACTCATCGTGATGTAGGGTGAGCGAGGATGCGCCGACAGCGATGTCGATGAAAACGTGATTTACCCGCGGAAAAGGTTCAGTCCGGAGGGTACACCGCGTCCGCCGCATCACCACCTTGTGAAACGTGGTTTCGGCGACATCGGTGTCATCACGTGAGCAGCGCTTGAACGAGCAGATCGTCCACGCCATCCGCTACTCGCGGCGAGGCCGCCACTGCCGCGCCAACTCCTCGGCCCGCTGGACATCTTCCGCGGGCATCCACCCGATGAGCTGGCTGCAGAGTTCGGTCATGGACGGCTCATCCGCCTCGGCGCGCTTCGCCCACATATACGCCTCGACGCGGTCGAACGATGTCCCCTCGCCCAAGGCACAGCAGGCCGCAAGCCTGGCCTGAGCCTCCACCAAACCCTGTTCCGCAGCCCGGCGGTACCACCGCGCGGCCTCCGCCTTGTCGCGGGGCACCGTGTGGCCATAGCCCAGAAGGCACCCGAGGCGATACTGCGCCTCAGCGTGGCCCTGTTCCGCCGCCGCACGGAACCAGCGCGCGGCCTTCAGCTCGTTCGACTTCATGCCCTTGCCCTCGTGATAGGCGGCCGCCAACCGGTACTGGGCTTCGGCATTCCCCTGCTCCGCGGCGTGGCGGAACCACTTAGCAGCCTGCTTCTCGTTGAAGGGCATCCACTGCCCCGCGGCATGCATCAAGCCGATCAGCATCTGTGCATTGGGGGCACCACCCTCGGCCGCGACCTCCAGCCAGCGAACGCCCGCGGCTGGATCCTGCTCGACGCCCGGACCCCCGAGATAGGCGAACCCGAGGCGTTCGGCGGCCGCGGGATCGCCGGCATCAGCAGCACGGCGATAAAGCTCGATCGCGCGACGCTCATCCTGCTCCACGCCCTGGCCGGCCTCATGCAGGTCGGCGAGCTTGACCTGCGCCAACGTGTGGCCCTGCTCGACCGCCCGTTCAAGCCATCGCGCGGCTTCCACCTCATCCTGCGGCAGGAGGATGAGGCCGAGAACGGTCTGGGCCCCGGCCTCGCCCGCCTCGGCAGCGCGGCGGTACCAGCGCAGCGCCTCGACCTCGTCCTGCGCCACGCCGTAGCCCTGCTCGTACAACCCGCCGAGCATGAACGAGGCCCTGGCGTGGCCCGCCTCGGCAGCGTGGCGATACCAATTCGCTGCTTCGGCCAAGTCCTCGAGCACGCCATCGCCGTCGGCGTATCGCTCGGCGAGGTCGAACTGGGCCGCCGGGTCACCCTGCTGAGCCTTCTGTTGGAGGTCGTCAGTGAGTGTGTGCATGATGTGCCTCCTGATTCACGTGCATACTACCGGCGGATGTGCCGTATCATCAAGTGCACTCGAAACGCGCTGGCGTGAGGACTGATTATGTTAAGCCTTGACGAGCTCGTAAAAATGGAGGGATACACTGTTGTCCAAGAAAATGGGGTAGATCCGTCACGTGCATCGCAACGGACATCATGTCCGGGGATTCGTGCTCTCCATGAAGATGTATTTTTAGTGACATTCGTGTCATGCGGTATTTGTCGTCTCTGCACGCTGTGCCATGCAATCCGCCGCGTCCTCTGAACAGCCGTGTCGTAAGGATCATGTGAACGGCGGGGCCTTGGTCGTGGCCATGCACACGAGTGGAGCCCACGCCACCCAATCGCCAACAACGTGTGCAAGCGCGTTTCACGATAGCGCGCTTTCATATGAAGTCCCGCCTTGGTAAAATCAACGCATGCCTATCAGTGTTTCCGCTGTGATCGTAATCGGCTGCACGTCGCTCGCGACGCTCGCTGTCGCCGGCGTCATCGCCGGCTTCG
>SKPT01000633.1 GCA_007119405.1 Phycisphaeraceae bacterium | reverse complement strand
TGGTGAGGTTGTTGCGAGAACAACAACATCTTCACAGGAGACCCTTTCATGCGCAAATCGTTGTAACGCGCGCTATGGCGCAGAGTTATGGCGTAAGTTCATGGCATTCGGTCCACGCTGGAAAACACCAGGCGCGCACCATGAAAAGCCTCCGCGTGGTCACGAACCCACTGGACCTGCGACTCGCTCGGCCCGCCGCCATGATCGCCCACCCCGATGAAGCACATCGTGTGCTCAACCCCCTCCGGCAAACCGCGAAGACTCGCCTCCACATGCCCACGCGTGATCTTACCCATGGTCGCATACCCGCCCGCAATCCGGAAGACCGTCACCACCGCGCCATCCGCCCGGCCCCGCCAGCGAAACACCCGACCCGGCAAACCAAGCTCATGATCCCCCGGCCGCATCATCACGTACCGGTCCTGGCCAGCGGCAGCCATGATGTCAGGCAGGCTCGCGGCGTGACCAAATGAGTCGATGTTGTAGCCCGTGCGCGGAAACCAGCCAAAACGGTCGAGAAAATACGCCTTGCCCAGTTCAATCTGCCGCGCCAGCGCGAAACCGCTGGGCAGGTTGCAGTCCGGCTGAATCCACCATCCACCGACGATCGCCCACCGCCCAGCGTCAATGTGCTCCCGGATGCGCCCGAACAGCACAGGGTCTATCCGCTCGATCTGGTCGTAGGCCCAAGCCTCCCCTTGCGTAAAAATCAGATCGCCATGCGCATCGAGCCGGTCACACGCGCTGCGGCACGTCGCCAGCAGGTTGTCCACCCCTTCCTGCCAGGGCCACAGCCACACCGGATCCAGGTGCGCGTTGGCGATCACGTGAACCGTCGTCGTCATGTCAAGACACCCTGTGCGCGTCGCGCGCGCCGGGCGGACAGGACGTCGCCGCCACCAGGGCGGAAAGATCCTGAAGCCGATCGCCCAAACCCGCCTGCACAACCTCGCAGCCGCTAAACGCCTCGCGGTGCACCTGGCGCTGAAAACTCGCCTGAACCCAGCCCACCCACGCCGGACCGAAATGCCGCGCCAGACTCCCGAGCAGAATTCGCTCCGGGTGCAACAACTCCTCCAGACGCGCCGCCACCTGACCCGTGGCCGCCGCGTTCGCCTGCACAACCGCCTCGGCGTCGGCGTCACCGTCGGCCAGAAGTGCCGCGAGCCGCTGCGGCGTCGGGCCCTGCTCACCCCAGCGTTCCGGCACGCACCACGACGCCAATGCCGGCAGACCGCTGCCCGAGCACATCGCCTCAGCGCTGCCGGCCCGGCCGCGGGCCATCGGGCCGGCGGCGACCAGCGGCCACACACCAATGTCCGGCGGCTGACCATCCGCACCATAATAAGCCCGCCCCTGCAAAACCAAACCCACGCCGAACCCGGTCCCGCACGTCAGGTACGCCAGACTCGCGCAGCCCCGACCGGCTCCCCACCTCCACTCCGCCAACGCGCACGCCGCCGCATCATGCTCCACCCGCACCGGAACCTCAAACGCCTCACGCAGACGCTCGGCCAAGGCGATCCGTTCCCAGCCCGGCAGGTGCGGAGGGCACTGGATCACCCCCGTCCGCGCGTCGAGCGGCCCGCCAATGGCCACTCCCACCCTCCGGATCGGCCCGAAACGCGCACACAGCGCCCGACCCTGACAAACCAGTTCCCCGATCACCGCCTCGGGCCCCCGCCCAGCCTCCGTCGCCCAGTGCACCCGTTCAAGCAGTTCGCCCGATGCCCGGCCCACCACAGCACCGCACTTCGTCCCACCAACGTCCAGCCCCAGATAGACGCCCCCGTCACCTCCCGGCTCATGATGGGCTGGCGATGAATCGCTCAAAGCCTGCTCCTGGTCGTGGCCCCACGGCCCCCCCAGCCCCCCGCGCTCGCGCCGGCCCATTCACCATACCAACCGGCAACCCGCCCGGAAATCCCCGCCACCTGGCCACAAACAGCACGAATTTGGCCGACTACTCCCTTGACAAGCCGCCTGCCGATGGTATCTTGGAGACAGTGTTGGTACCGTTACCATTCCGTTGCCGGAGGCCGGCCGCCGCCTTCGGCTGATCACGGGGTGTTCATGGTCGAACAGGGATCAGGAGAGAAAGAAATACACGATGGCCCGCCATTTCTGGCATCACGCGGCGCACCTCGCGGGGCTGGTCATCGCTCCCCGCTCCGACCGCCGCACATTCGTGCTGATCACCGGCCTGCGGACCCCACTCAAAGGGCTCACGCCCCACACTGCCCCGGTCACCTGAATCATCGTCCTTACTCCGGCTGGCCGACGTAGGCCTTCCGGTGAATCACCTTTCTCTTGGAGGGCTCGAGATGTTTCGCAAACGATTTTCCGTTCTGACGGCAGGGCTCGCGATCGCCGGCATGACGTTCATGGCCGAAACGCCGGCTTCAGGTTTCCTGTTCTTCGAGGACTTTTCAGGATATGACCTCTACGACCCGGCGGAGCTCGGCCCGAGCTTCACCGAGCAGTCCGACTGGAGCTCGATCAGCAACAAGGAAAGCGGCGTCCATGCCAACCCGCAGCCCCAGGGCGCCATCGCCGGCAACGTCCTTGGCGGTCGTCCCGGCACCGCTGCCGACCAGGTCCACCTGACCAAAGGCGTGGATTGGGGACTCGCCGGCGACGAAACCCTGATCGTCGAGTTCATGAAGTTCACCCCGTGGAACGTCCCGTTCCAGGTCAAGCTCGCCTGGGGAGGCAA
This sequence comes from Phycisphaeraceae bacterium, assembly GCA_007119405.1. The sequence continues at coordinate 4,754 of SKPT01000633.1, read as the reverse complement.
CTTCATCTCGGTCACCGGTGGCGGCGGCGATGATGCCGACGGCGCGTTCTGGCGCCTGCGGACCTTCCCCCAGTTGCCCGACAGCGCCGTGCAAAGCGAGTCGCACCGCATCTCCACCGGCGAATGGGTCCAGGCCCGCTGGGTCGTCGACCTCGCCGCCAACGACTTCGTCGGTGCGCATTCGTTGTACTATCGCACCGATGAAGCTGGCCTCTTCGACGACAGCGTGGAGTGGATCGCCGCCGACGACCTCCAGAACATCAGCCTTCGCGTCGACGAGTTCCTCGCCGAGGGCAACACGGCCGAAGACCGCCAGGCCTTCATGGCCAGCCTCAACGGCATGCGACTCCGGACCGACGCCGCCCAGAACATCTACCTCGCCGAGCTCAGCGTCATCCCCGAGCCCACAAGCGCCGGCCTGGTCCTGCTCGGCGGACTCGCGATGATGTTCCGCCGTCGCCGCGCCTGACCAACTTTAAGCTCCACTACTGCGGGAGCTTTGGCTGTGACAACAGCCGAAGCTCCCGATTTTTTTAACGTGCTTAGCAAATACGACACATGATTTTCCGCAAGGATGCTTTGCGCGGCCGCACCACACCTGGCGTCGAACCCACCAGCCTCCGCCGGGCTGTGGGGCCCCTTCTCGCCAATGCCCTGGGGCCTCCAGCATCCCGCCGGACCTCACATCGCCCGCGCGACCCCGGTCAGCCTGTGCGACGGCTGCCGCTTGAGCGAACGCGAACATCCCATTACAATGTGATATCGATAACACATGACGGTCGTCGGGCGCCGCCGCGGCCCTCTGCCCGCGACGCCCCCTTTCCAGAAACGGACAACTGAGCATGCGACGTCGCGGGCTCCAACGCTGCCGTCAGCCTCCGGGCGCCGCGGATTGCCCGCCGCAGGCAGGCCCAACTTCACCGCTCACGGCGGCGCCGAGCAGGCCTGGTCGCCCGGAGCCGCGACAACCCAGCCGCCCTGCGGTCAGGACCGAACGTCACAACATGGGCCGCCTGTGAGCCCCCAACCCCACAAGGCAGATCACCAATGACGATCAGGGATCTCATCAACGAATACCAGACGGCGGCCACCGCCGGCGTCGTCGTGGTCATTTGCGCGACCCTCGGCATCCTGGTGTGGACGACCGTCGGCCAGAGTGGCACCGGCGTCGAAAACGCCTACTTCTACGACCTGGAGTCCGACGAGATATTCGTCGGCAAGACCGCGCAGGACCCGCCCATCATCGGGCCCTCCGGCGAGCGAGCGGGCGTGCGCGCCTACGTCTACGCCTGCGGCCAATGCCCACCCAAAGACGAGCTCGTCGGCCTGAACTGGCGAGAACTCGAGCAAACGCCCGCGTTCATCGCCTACTTCCAACGCTACAGCGACCGAATGCTCGACCTCCGCGCCAGCGGCCGCTCGCTCGAGGAGCTCGACCAGGCCGACCAGGCCTACATGGTTCAAGAACGCGGCGACCTCGTCCGCGCACCGGACGATGAACGGTGGGTGCCGCGCGCCTCCAGGCACGCAGCTCGGTTGTTGAGCCCGGGCCCGAGACCGTGCCCGGGAGATGAGCCCCTGGTGATTTGCCATCCATGAGCCCATCGCCGGACGCCGCGAATCGCAACGGACCGCGTGTCATTCTCATGCGTGTCGCGAACGCCGCCCGTCCTCGGAGTAAGTTCTCGCGCGAAGCCCGCAATCCAGGGCTGATACGCCCTGCAGATGATTGCCGCTCTTGGCGGGTGCCACATGGCATCCCGAAGGGCGCTGTGTGCTGCGGACATCCACGCCCCCCACACAGCAGCCCGACAGGTTGCCGGGGACGGAACGTCATGCGGACGGGCTGCTCCCGTCACCCCCGCTGCTGACCGAGCATCTCATCCAGGCGTTGCATCACCGTCTCCGCGCTGGTGAAGGTACGCTCGCGCACATCCTGGCGCTGTAACCGCGCCCGGAGACTGCTCAGTGATAACTGGACAATCAGAACCGTGTCCACGTCGGCGGCCAGGCGGGTGATGCGGGCCGCGGCATCGTCGGCCTCGGGGCCTTCCTCCCCGGCATTGCGGGGCACGAGCAGGGCATGGTCGATCCGCACCGATCGACCCAGCGCCTCCGCCCGATCGCGAACCAGCCGCCCCGTGAATTCAATGGCGTTGCGAATCGAGCCCACCAGCGCCAGCCGCCCGCCGCGCTGGGCCGCCACCTCGATCATCGGCTCGTCGATGCCAAGCACCGGTCTGGAAAACTCCTGGCGCAGCGCCGGCAGGTACTGCGTGTACATCGAGCACGTCGTCAGGATCAGATCCGGCTCAAGGACCGCCGCCTCGACCAACGCCTTGCGAAAGACCTCCCGCCCACGCTGTCCCAACTCAGCATATTCAAGCAGCGTCGGCTCAAGGATGTCCTTGTGCTCAAGCCCGGGACGCTCGGCCAGCATTTGCGCGGCCGCAGCCATGGCCCGGGACGTGGCGTGAACGCAGGCGATCATCACCTCCATGGTATCAGCATACCACCGCCCCGCTCGCACGCGCACCGACCTTGGCCGATCCTGCCGCACCCGCCCGGTATCCGCCTCACATCCACGGGAACGGGAACGAGTGCACCGGCCCGTTCTCGTCCGGCAGATTCCGGATCGCATCTTCGCTCATCCGCGTCGCACTGCCATCGGGGAACCACGCGTTGGCGGTGTTGCTGTGCCGCCGATGCATGTAGCCCTGCGGCCAGATGCCGATCGTCAGGCGGAAGTAGTGGAACTCCCGCGGCGTGGACGCAATGTTCCAGGAGTCGACCATGAACGGCACGTCCCGACGCAACGTGTCGAGCTGCGGCTGCCCGTTGCGGTCCTTCTCACCCTCGAAGCCCGAGCTGCCCAGGCCGCGCAGCCCGTAGGTCATCGAAGAGTGACGCCGCGTGCCGTCGCGCGGATACCACCAGCCAGACGTCGCGTGCTGCTCGGGCAGCTCCGCCGAGGGGCAGCCGAAAACGCTGTCCTCCCGCAGCGAGGAGACCGCCACCGCGCCCGACCCGCCGGGGTAGGAGTTGATCCCCAGGCGGCTCTCACCGATGTAGTTGCCGTTGAGCAGGTTGTCCACCCAGTATCGCGCCGGGTTGGGCCACCAGGTGTCCCCCGCATCGTTGTATTGGTCAGACTCCGCCTTGGGCAACAGGTTTCGATGCTCATCCGCGAACATGTGCAGCCCCAGGCCCACCTGGCGCATGTTCGACAGGCATTGCGTGGCCCGCGCCGAGTCACGGGCTCGCGCCAGCGCCGGAAGGAGGATCGCGATGAGCAGCGCGATGATCGAGATCACCACGAGCAGTTCGATGAGCGTGAACGCGTGCCGCTTGCGAGCCATGAGGACACTCCTTTCGATGATACCACAGCCGGAGGTGAATTCGGACGACAATCCCGGCGACGACGAACGTCGCGAGTAGAAAGTGGGAGCGTTCCCACATCCGCCAAAAAGGATCCAACGGCGAGCTGAGCAATATGACGCACGATCTGAAACTCCCGAACCCCGAGGTTTCGAGCCCATCCAGGCGACGGAAACCCGCTCAGCGGCCAGCGTCCGGCGGCACACAACTCGCGCCGCGATGAAAGCGCAACGCGATCTCGACCGACGCCCGCCGTACCTCGGGCGCGGCCGCCTTCTTCAGGATCATTCGCCCCGCGACCTCGCCGATCTCCCGCTCCGGCAGGACCATGCCCGTCAGCCCGATCGCCCGCGCCGTCGTCGTCGGGTTGTCGAGGAAAGTGGCGATCGACAACTCGCGCGGCACGTCAATCCGCCGCGCCATCGCCGCACGCATGAACGCCGCCGCGGCGGGCTCCCAGTAGGCGATCATCGCGGTGGGACGATCCGGTCCCTCCAGCCAGCGGCCAACGTGGCGGTGCCAGCGATCCGCGGGGCGATCCTTGTCCGGCTGGAACTTGCACGGCGACAGGCCAGCCTCACGCATCGCCTGCACGTAGCCATCCCAGCGCGCCTGAACGCTGTAGTGCTGCTCGAACCGCGAGCCGGACACCGGGTCCGCCCGGCAAAACCCGATACGCCGGTGCCCCAGCGCCAGCAAATGTTCCGTCAGTTGCTTCGCCGCGTCGTGGTCCGCCGGGCAAACACTGTCGTGTGCGTGTACCGAGTTGACCCAGATCGCCGGGATACGGTAGTTCTCGATCAACTCCTCCAGACGACGCGGCGTATCACGGATCACCCCCACGATCACGCCGTCGACCATCAGGTCGCTGAGGATGTTGGGCACGAACTGCTCATCAACCAGGCTGCGCTCGGGCAACGCGCTGACCACCAGGCTGCGCCCCCGGCGCCCCAGCACGGCGTTGAGCCCGGCCAAACGCCCCGGCGGCAACTGGTTGCGGTCGGCGTCGGCGCTGTGCAGCAGACCGATCGCGTTGAACCGTCCCCGCACCATCGCCTTGGCCGCCAGGTTCCGCCGATACCCGAGCTTCTCCGCCGTCTGCCGGATCAACTCGGCGCGGGCGCTGGCCTTACGCCGCACGCCCCGCTGCTGACCGTTCAATGCCCGGGACACCGTCATCACCGACGTTCCGACATGGTCGGCGACCGTTTGCAGGGTGACCGGCTGACCGAACTCGCGAACGCGCTCTTGTGTCATGGCAGATTCCCGACAGCCCGACATGTTATCGTTCACATTATACGGGCAGACCGGCTGATTCGGCAAGTGGTCCGCCCGAAAATGACCGCCCCCGCCTTCACCCCGACGCCGCCAACAAC
>SKPT01000528.1 GCA_007119405.1 Phycisphaeraceae bacterium | reverse complement strand
TGCCACCAGCGGCCCGCCCGCCGCCGTCACGCCCGCGACCGGTAGCCTGCTAACATGACGCGCTGGAGCCTGAAGGAGCCTGCCGCCATGATCGACGATGCTCGGATCCTGGAAACCGCCCGAAGCCTCGTCGATCAGGTCGGCGTCGGATGCCTGAGCACCGTGGGCCCGGGCGACCGTCCCCACGGCCGCTACATGGCCGCCGTGACACGCAACGACACCCTGCAGTGGCTCTACAGCCTCAGCGCCCAGGCCACGCGCAAGGTCGAGCACGTGCGCCATTTCCCTCATGTCTGCTGGCTGTTCGCCACGGCCGACTACCAGGACGTGGTGACGCTGCATGGCCGGGCGAGCATTCAGCCGACCTCGGAGATGCCCAGCTCCGTGTACCACCGCCTGATCGAGTTCGCCCAGCCCTACGCCGTCAACGTGACGACCGACCCGCACCATTACCACTTCGAGGCGATCGTCACGCGCGTCGAGTCCGTCGAGCTGCTGGCGCCGCACCTGAGTCTGACCTCGCCGCGGCTGGTGCAACTGGAGTAACCGCGCGCAAGATAATCCCCCTCCCGCCCGGCCGGGGCCGCGACTATACTGGCACGCTCCGCCGACAAGAGGAGGATCGCGCATGTCCGCCACCGCTTCACCGGGCGCCATCGACCTGCCCGAGACCGGCCTGATCGTGGGCTGGGCCAACACCGACATCACCCCCGATCGGCCGGTCGTCATCGTCGGCCAGTTCTACGCCCGCGTCTCCGAGGGCGTGCTCGACCCGATCACCGCCACCGCCATGGCGTTCGAGTCGCGCCGCGAGGGAGCGACCGTTGCCGCAGGCGTCATCGTCAGTTGCGACGTCGTCTCGATCCCCGATGGCTTTCGCGAGATGGTCCGCCGGCGCGTCGCCGACGAGCTGCCCGAGCTGGACCCCCGGCTGATCATGCTCAGCGCCACGCACACCCACACCGGGCCCAACGCGCGCGTCCCCGAGTCCGACGCGGAGCGCCCCGCCACGGCGGCGATGCCCGGCGACGCCGGCGTCGAGCTCGACGTCATGGACGCCGCAGACTACGCCCGCTTCGCCGCCGACCGCGTCGCCGGGGCGATCGTCCAGGCCTGGCGCACGCGCGCCCCCGGCGGCATCGGTTTCGGCCTGGGGCACGCCACCGTCGGCTACAACCGCCGCATGTGCTTTGAGAACGGTCAGACGCGCATGTACGGCAACCCCGCCGACCCCGCCTTCAGCCACGTCGAGGCGGGCTCGGAGACCAGCGTCAACTGCCTGTTCACCTGGGACCGCGCCGAGCGCCTGACCGGCGTGATCGTCAACCTGACCTGCCCCTCGCAGGTCAGCGAGCACGAGTTCAGGATCAGCGCCGACTTCTGGCACGAGGCCAGGCAGGAACTGCGGGCGCGTCTGGGCAACGACATCCACATCCTGCCGCAGGTCTCGCCCGCCGGCGACGTGACGCCCGCCCGGCCGACGACCATGGTCGACTTCCGCGCCCAGCAGCGGATGTGGCGGCTGATGGGCGTGGACCAGCGGCGCGACATCGGCCGACGCATCGCCACCGCCGTCGCCGACGTGTTGCCCTACGCCCGCCGCGAGGTCGAGTGGGATCCGCCCGCCGCCCACCGCGTCGACGACATCGAGCTGACCATGCGCAAGCTCACCCAGGCCGACGTCGACGAAGCCCTCGCCGAGGCGGACAAGGCCGAGCAGGAATATGAGAAGCTCAAGCGGGAGCTCGAGGCCAACCCCGAGCTGCGCCAACAGCCGCGCTGGTACCGCCCGATCTCCCAGGCCTACCGGCGGATGAACTGGAACCGGGGCGTGGCCCTGCGCTACGAGCAGCAGCAGAAGCACCCGAAGCTGCCGGTCGAGATCCACGTGATCCGTCTGGGCGGCGTGGCGTTCGCCTCCAACCCCTTCGAGTACTACCTGGACTTCGGCTTGCAGATCAAGGCCCGCTCCAAGGCCGTGCAGACCTTCCTCGTCCAGCTCGCCGGCCGGGGCACCTACCTGCCCACCGCCCGCGCCGCGGCCGGAGCCAGCTACGGCGCGGTGCCCGCCTCCACGCCCATCGGGCCCGAGGGGGGCAAGGAGTTGGTCAACTGGTCCGTCGACGCCATCAACGCGTTGTTCGAGCAAGCGGCCGCCGAACGCTCCACCACCGCCGAGACCGCCGCGGCGTTCAGCTAGCCCGCCTTCGTCGGATTCCCGGCCGGCGCCACTCAACGCCGTGAACTATTCGATGGCGGCGCTGATGTAGGGTGGGTAGAGCCAAGCGAAACCCACCACGATGCTCGTAGATCCAGAGCAAGACTGGTGGGTTTCGCTTCGCTCTACCCACCCTACATCAATCGTTCACGACGTTACGTGGCACCCAGCAGTCAGTACTCGCCGGCCCGCGCCCCCGCCGACGCCGGCGCGGTCTCGTCCTGCTGGGCGTCGTCATACTCGCCCACGAGCTCGATCTGCACCTGGCTGACCTTGAACCCCGTGCGCTGCTCGATCTGCTCGAGCACCTGCCGCGGGATCAGGCTTACGACCTGCCGGCTCAGGTCGTGCGGGGCGTCGGCCACCTCGCCGCTGTGCCGGCAGCGCAGGTGCACGTGCTCCTCGTCGTTGACGTCGTACCGCGCCGAGCCGTTGGCCCCGGCCCCGGGCAGCTTGCGCACCAGCTCCGCCCGGCAAAGCGCCTCGAGCGTGTTGTAGACCGTCGCCAGGCTCATGCCCGGCAGCCGGTGCGCGACGATGCGGTACAGGTCGTCGGCCGTGGGGTGGTCCTGCGCCGCGGCCAGCGCCTCGTAGACCGCCTTGCGCTGCCGGGTGCAGCGCAGGCCGGCGGCGGCAAACAGCGATTCAACGTTCATGCGAGCCATGGCCTGGCAATCTCCGGATCCGCGGCGCGGTGGTTCTTATCCTACGGCCGCGCGGCGGCCCGTTCCACCCGCTCCCGCCCGGCACCGCCGCACCTCAGATTTGCAGCAGACGCAGGCGACGGTGGGTTGGGTGCCACTGGCGGCTCGTCCGCCAGTGCCTTGACGTCGCGTACGGCGTGGGTGGTTCGATCACGCGGCACGCGTTATTTGCAGCGTCGATGGGCTGCGGTGCGCCTAGGCACTGGCGGGCAAGCCGTCAGTGGCACCCCGATCATCGAACGCCTGCCCCACACCGTGCCGGGGGCTTCGGGCTCCACGGTCGAGCGCGCAGAGCATCCTTCGGCCCCCGGGCACCGGGTCGGGTGCCGCTTCTCAGACCGCCTCGGCGGCCGCCTCGCCCACCTCGACCTCCCGGCCGCCGGCCTCGGCGCTGCGGTAGATGCCGTCGAGCATCTGCTGGACCATCAGCCCGTGCTCCGCCGGGGCCAGGCTGGGCTTGTCGTGCAGCACGTGGTCCACGAAGTTCCGCAGCTTCATCTCGAACATCTCCGGGAACCCCGCCTTGGGCACGAACCCCGGGGCGACGTTCACCATGTAGCCGTTCTGGTCCGTGTAAAGCTCCGTCTCCTCCCACTGGCACCCGCCCCTGGAGCCCATCAACTGGAAGTCCCAGACGTTCTGCTTGATGTGCCCGGCGAACATCGCCTCGACGTGCAGCACCGCGCCGTTCTCGAAGCGGATGTGACCCGCCGCCAGGTCCTCGACCGTGTACGTCTTGTGGTCCCAGTTCGGCCACTGGCTGACGACCTGCGACGGTCGGTCGCCGATGTCCGTCCAGGCCGAGCCCACGGCCGCGACCGGCCGGGGCGAGCCCATCACGTAGTGCGCCGTCTCGAGCACGTGCACGCCGATGTCGATCAGCGGCCCGCCGCCCTGCAGGTCCTTGCGCCCGAAGACGCCCCAGTTGGGGATCCCCCGCCGGCGCAGCGCCTGGACCCGGCCGAAGCGCACCTCGCCCAGCACGCCGTCGTCGTACGCCCGCCGGAGCACCTGCGTCTTGGGGTGGTAGCGGAACTGGAAGCCGATCACGATCTTCCTGCCCGCCGCCCGCGCCGCGTCGATCATCGCCTGGGCCTGCTCGGCGTTCATCGCCATGGGCTTCTCGACGATCACATGGGCGCCGGCGTTGCTGGCGGCGATCGACGCCGGGGCGTGCACCCCGTTGGGCGTGCAGATGTTCACCGCCTCCGGCTCGACCTTGGCGAGCATCTTGTCGTAGTCCAGGAAAAGCTGATCCTTGCGGTAGCCGAACGTCTCGGCCTTGTCCGCCAGCGCCTTTTCGCTGATGTCGGCCAGGGCGACGACCTCGACCTCGTCGATCTTCTCCAGGGCGCGGATGTGGGTGTTGGCGATGCCGCCGGCGCCGATGAACGCCATGCGCAGCTTCCTGGATTTGCCGGTGCCGGACGCGGGTCTGGCCATGTGGGGGTTCTCCATCCTGAAAAAAGGGGTTATCCGGCGATTATCCAGCGCCCCGCCAGGCCGTGCAACCCGGGCCGGCGGCCGGGGCCGGTGTTCCCGGGGGCTTGTCTCGCCTTATGAGGCGCGGCGGAGCTGGTCGAGCACGTCGCAGCACATCGGCAGGTAGGCGGCGCCGAAGCGGTGCACGTGCAGCAGCAGCGTGTGCGCCCAGTAGACCCGGCAGCGGTGCTCGAAGTCCGGGCGCAGAGGGTGCCGGCGGGAATAGGCCTCAAAGAACGTCGAGCCGGCGGTGTTGAACAGCCGCAGATACGCCAGCTCGTACTCCGGGTCGGCCAGGGCGGGCTGGGCGTCGATGAACGCCGCGAGCCGAGGCCGGGACGGGTGCGTGTCGTCGACCAGGACATTCGTCGCCCAGAGGTCGCCGTGGATCAGCGTCGGCGTGGCCGCCTCGGGCAGGTGGGTGGCCAGCTCGCGGATCAGGGCCTCGACCACCGCCCGGTGCCGCGAGGCGAGCTGGTCGCGCGCCGCCCGGAACTGCGCCTCCAGCCGCGGGCCGAACACGTCCAGCCAGCGCCCCTGCTGATGCGCCGGCTCCAGCGGCGAGCCGAACGCCTCGCCCCCGTGGCGATGCAGCGCCGCGACGTGCTCGGCCAGTTGAAGCTGAAGCTGGTGCTGCCCGGTGGCGCTGAGGCGTGCCGCGGCCAGGTTCGGCGCGGCGATGTGCTGCATGACCAGCCCCGCCACGCCCAGCTCCCCGTCGCTGAAGCACGCCAGCGGCTCGGGCACGGGAAAGGCGGTGTGCTCGCGGTAGTACGCCAGCGCGTCATGCTCGCGCTGAAACGCGTCGACGGCCTCGGGGCTGTCGAGCTTGACGACGAGGCCCGCCGGCTGGCCGTCGGTCTGCCAGAGCGTGACCTGGTGCACCATGCCCCCCTCCAGCCGGCGCACGGCCGTCACCGTCAGGTCATCGCGATGCCAGCGATGCAGCAGCCGCGTCGCCTGGGCGGGGCTCGGGATGGGGCGCGGTGAATCCAGAATGAGGGATTATGAGCGCGCAGCGCCTCGGGGCAAAGCCGCGGCTTCGGAGTCGCGCCCTGCCCCGGTGCGCCTCAGGCCCGCGCGAACATCCGCCGGCGTACGGCCAGCATCAGCCCGCCCAGCGCCAGGCCGGTCCACGCCGCGGCGGGAAGCGGCACGATCGCCGCCCCGCGGATGTTGTCCACCTGGTAGACGTTGCCCAGCCCGTCGTCGTCGTAGGGGTCGCCCGCCTCGGCGAGGCTGTAGTGCGGGTACCAGTTGTAGTTGCTCTTGAGCCCGCGCGCCGTCTCGAAGTTGATGTAGAGAATGTCTTCGAGTGTCAGCGGCAGATCCAGCGCGAAGTCGGGGTAAAGGCTGTTGAAGGTCACGTGATCGAACGCCAGCTCGATCAGCGGCCGATCGTCGGCGCTGCGCATCAGGCGGGCCCAGAGCACGAGCTGCTCGGTCGGGTCGATCTCGCCGTCGTCGATGATCTGCACGTCGTAGTCGTTGCCGACGAGCACGCCGTCGGGCGCCAGCGTGTCGAGGTGGCCGTGCGCCTTTTCGCTTTGCCAGGGGTCGCTGGCGTTGTTGAACCAGTCGCCGGGCAGGTCTTCGCCGTCGCTGCCGTCGAGCCCGATCATCAGCCCGCCGTTGCCCGTCGGGTCGTTGCCGAGGTGGACGTTGTAGTGGGTGCCCGAGCCGAACTCCTGGTCGGGCTCGCCGCTTTCGTCGATGAACGAGTCGCCCCAGAGCTCGATGGAGAAGTACATGTACCGGCTGTCAAAGCCGAACCGGCCTTCGACGATGTCCAGGTACTCGTAGTACTTTTCCGCGGCCAGGTACTCCTGGCCCGGTGTGACGTTGGGGTTCTGCGGGTCCTGCGCCGCCGTGACCCGCTCGTACGCCTGGTCCGTCGGCCGCTCCCATACGCCGGCCTCGTGATCGTCCGCGCCCGCGTCGATGAACCAGTAGTAGTTGCCGTCCGTGGCCAGGAACTGGTTATCCCCGGTCGTCGCGTCCTGGAACGTGTAGAAGTAGGTGGGTGTGAACGAGGCGGCTTGAGCGCCGGCGGCCGCCAGCGCCAGAGCGGCACCGGCCGCGCAGATGCGGGGGAACGTCATGGCTGGATCCTTTCCCTCTCTCCGGGCGAAGCGTTGCGGCTCGGGGCACCGAGCCGCACGACTGCACGCGCAGGCAACGTTAAGTCTACAATCTCCAAGCCGGATTTCCAATGTTTTTTGCCCCTGCGTGTCGCGCGGCGCGGGCGGTCGCGGCGGGCAGCCGACCGGGAACACAGGCGATGCGTGTGATCTATATCGGCTCGGGCGACTTCGGCCTGCCCACGCTCGCGCGGTTGGCCGAGCTCCACGACGTCGTCGCCGTGGTCTCCCAGCCCGACCGACCCGCGGGGCGACGACGACAGCTCACGCCGACCCCCGTCGCCCAGTGGGCCCAGCAGCATGGCCTGAACGTGCTTAAGAGTGACAACGTCAACGAGCCCGCCTTCGTCGGGCGCATCAGCGAGCTTAAGCCCGATGCCGGCGTCGTCGTCGCCTTCGGGCAGAAGCTCAGCCCCGAGCTGATCGCGGCCCTGGGCAAGCTGGCGGTCAACGTCCACGGCTCGCTGCTGCCGCGCTACCGCGGCGCCGCCCCGGTCAACTGGGCCGTGATCAACGGCGAGCGCGAGACCGGCGTGACGGTGATCGGGCTCGCCCAGCGCATGGACGCCGGGGCCATGTACGCCCAGGCCCGCACGCCCATCGCCCCCGCCGACACCGCCGGCGAGGTGCACGACCGCCTGGCGGCGCTGGGCCCGGACCTCGTCCAGGACGTGCTGGCCCGGCTTGAGCGCGGCGAGCTCGAGCCCCAGCCCCAGGATGACACCCAGGCCAGCCGCGCCCCCAAGCTCACCAAGGCCGACGGCACCGTCGACTTCGCCCAGCCGGCCGAGCGCGTGCGGGCCCGGGTGCACGGCCTGACGCCGTGGCCCGGCTGCCGGGTCCAGTGGCGCCGCGGCAAGGGGGGTGAGGCGGGCACGCTCACCCTGCGGCGCGTCGAGGCGATGCCCGATGTCCCGGCCGTCATCGCCCAGCGCTGGCCCGACGCCGAGCCCG
>SKPT01000017.1 GCA_007119405.1 Phycisphaeraceae bacterium | reverse complement strand
CGGAGCTGGCCCGGCGCTCCGGCCGCGGCCAGGCCGTGCTCGAAGGCGCCGACCACGCCCTGGCGGCGCTGGTGCGACCGGGCGCCGGCCCGCGCGACCCGCAGCGCCAGCGACACCTGTTCGAGAACCTGCTCGCCCTGGCCCGCGATGCCGGCGGGCTGGACAACGACACCCGCCAGGGCCTCTACGACCGCGTCGCCACCGTCACCGCCGGCCCGGGGCAGGAAGTCGCCTACCACCTGGCGGTGGCCCACTTTCACGAGCGGGCCGGCCGGGGCCGCGCCGCCGTGGATCACCTGCAATCGGTGCTGACCGAGCCGGCGCTGGCGCGTCACCTCTACGAGCAGCCGCTGGTCTCGCGGCAGGCCGGGCTCGAGGCGCGGCGTCGGCTGGGGCGGCTGGTGGCGCGGCTGGGGCCGGAGGTCTACGAGAAATACGACCGGCTGGCGCGGCATCGCCTCGACGAGCTGACCGAGCGGCCGGCGCCGCAGGCCGAGGACCTGATCGCCCTGGCCGAGCGCTACCCTGAGGCCCGGGTCGCCCCGCAGGCCAGGCTCATCGCCGCCGACGTGCTGATCGACCGCCAGCGCGATGTCGAGGCGGCGCGGCAGCTTCGCCTGGCGTACGAGCAGTCCTGGCGGCGCAGCGACCGTGCCGCCGCCGCGGGCCGGCTGGCCCAGCACCACGAGCGCCAGGGCCGGGCCGAGCTGGCCATCGCCTGGCTGAGGCAGGTCGGACAGGAGCACCCGGACCTGGCGCCGCACCGCGACGGGCAGCCGCTGCCGCTGGCGGATTGGCTGGTTCGGCTAAGTGAGCAGCCGGTGAGCGCCGCGGCCGGCCTGGCCGAGCTCGAGCTGCCGCTGGGCTCACCCCGGGCGCTGGCGGGTCGGCCGATCGTCCGCCACGACAACGCCGCCGCGCCAGGCACCGATCATCTGCTGCTGCTGGATGAGGGCAAGCTGCACCTGCACCGCGCCGGGGGCACCGAGCACGCCTGGGCGGCCGAGCTGGAGATGGCCCAGCCAAGGCTGCTGCACGGCGGCGACGGGCACCTGGTGCTCTTCTCGCCCGGCGAGGCGCGCCTGGCCACGCTGGACGTGGACACGGGCGAGGCGATCTGGCCGACGATCGACGTGGCGCGGGCGATGGAGGTGGCCGGTGATCCGGCCGCACGCGACGCGGTGCTGCACGTGGGCCAGCGGCACTTCCGCGAGATGGTGGACGATCGCCCGCTGGCCCGGCCCGAGCCGGGGCCGGATGGGCCGGCCCTGCACGCCGCCGCCGGCACGAGCGCCATCCTGCTCGCCGACGCCGAGGGCCGGCTGGTGGGCCTCGACCGCGCCAGCGGGCAGATCCTCTGGTCGCGCCTCGGCGAGCTCGACCGCGTCACCGCCGTGGCCAGCGATGGCGACAGCTTCGCCGTCGCCGGCGTGGCGGGCGCCGAGACGCGGGCCGCGGTGGGCACGCTGCTGCTGCTGGACGAGTCCACCGGCGAGCCGCGCGCCCTGGAAAGCCCCGAGCCCAGCCGATGGGTCGGCTTCGCCGGGCCCGGGCTGGTCGTCACCGTCGCCGAGCGCGAGATCACCGCCTACCGCAGCCGCACCGGGCAGGTGGCGTGGCGGGTCACGGCGTCGGCGGCGGAGTTGACCGGCGAGGCCTGGGCCGACGATCACCTGCTGATCGTCCGCGACGCCGACGGCCGGGCGCTGGTCATCGAGGCCGGCAGCGGCGAGCTGGTGCAGCGGCTGACGGTCGTGGACGGGCAGCAGGCGGGTGACTTCGAGGCCCTGGCGGCGCACGGGCTGTGGCACATCCGTACGCACGAGCAGGCCGTGACGCTCGACAGCCGGGGCAACCGCCTGTGGCGCGACGCGATCGACCTGCCCGAGACGGCGCACCTGGTCCGGCAGATCGTCACCCGCCGGCACGTGGTCGTGCTGGCGCGGCAGGTCGGCGCCGCCGGCGCCACGACGTGGCGTCGCGGCGGGCGGGGGGGCAATGTCATCCACGTTGACCAGGACGGCGTGGCGGTGCAGGTCCGCGAGGGGCCGGGCCAGCGGCTCGAGCTGATGGGGCCCGGCCGGGGCGGCGACGTCGACTCTGTCGGGCCGCACCGGCTGTACGTGCTGGACCGCCAGTCCGGCACGCTGCTGGCCGAGCACGTGATCGACCGCCTGCCCCAGCCGCTGAGCCTCGGGCGTGCCGCGGCCGTCGACGGGGCGCTGGTGCTGAGCTTCGGCGAGCGGACGGTGCTGCTGCCGACGGCGGGCGACGACGAGGCCGACGGCGAGGGTGGGTGATCGGGTGCCCGCCCCGGGTGCGGAGAAGGCAAACTGCTGCGATACGTGATGTTGCGCGGCGGGCGGTGGCGCGAAGCGGCAAGCCGCGCCGCCGTCGATTGCGCCTGCGCTCCGGGGGCCTGTGCGAGAAGTGGCGGGCCAAGCATCCATTTATCCGGATCATCTGATATAATCCCTCGCCCGGAACGTGTAACGCCAACCCGAGCGAGATCCCCCAATGCCCCTGATCGTCACCGGCTCCATCGGCATCGACTCCATTGAGACGCCCTCCGGCTCGGCGCAGAACGTGCTCGGCGGCTCGTCGATCTACTTCGGCGCCGCGGCGTCGTTCTTCGGCCCGGTCCGCCTCGTCGGGGCCGTGGGCGACGACTTTCCCGAGGACTTCCTCGAGCAGTTCCGCCGCTTCGACATTGACCTGACCGGCCTGGAGAAGCGGGCCGGGTCCAAGACCTTTCGCTGGCACGGCCGCTACCACGAGAACATGAACGACCGCGACACCGTCGCCGTCGAGCTCAACGTCCTGGCCGAGGACCTGCCCCCGGTGCCCGAGAGCTACCGCGACAGCCAGTACATCTTCCTGGCCAACACGCACCCGGCCGGGCAGATGGAGCTGCTCGAGAGCTTCCCCAACCGCAAGCTCGCCGTGGCCGACACCATGGATCTGTGGATCGAAAACGAGAACGCGGCGCTGCGCGACCTGCTGCGCAAGATCGACGGGCTGGTGCTCAACGACTCCGAGGCGTTTCTGCTCACCGGCAAGAGCAACATCGTGCAGGCGGCCGAGCAGATCGTCGAGATGGGCCCGCGGTTCGTCGTGATCAAGAAGGGCGAGCACGGGGCGTTTCTGCTGCACGAGGACGGCATGTCGGCGCTGCCGGCCTACGCGGCGCGCGACGTGGTGGACCCCACGGGCGCCGGCGACAGCTTCGCCGGCGGCATGCTGGGCCACCTCGCCGCCGCCGGCGACCACTCGCTCAAGTCCCTTCGCCGGGCGATGGCCTATGGCACGATCGTCGCCAGCTTCAACATCGAGTCGTTCAGCCTCGAGCGGTTGACCGAGATCAAGCGCAAGGACATCGACGAGCGGCTGACCGACTACACCCGAATGCTCAGCGTGTGAGACAAGAGGCGCGCCTCGCCCCCCACCGCCGCGCTGCGTTGTCTCGCCACGAGAGAGCAACGACACTCGAAGCCGCACCTTCGGGCCCGAGGGGTTCAAGTGCGCCCCGGCCGGGGGTACAGTGCCGCAGGCGGCCGGTGATGCGCCGGCTGCCTCCCCTCGGGAATGCGTCAAACCAGGAGGTGCAATGATGGCGATGAGAAAGAGCCGTTTCGGTGCCTGCGCGGTCGCGACCGCCGCGGGCGTGACGCTGGCGACCGCCGCGGCGGGCCAGTCGCTGGTCTACGACTTTGACGATGGCGAGAACCCCTTCGGCGTCGGCGAGGTGGTGTCGGATCGGTCCGTCTCGGGCGATTATTCACTGCGCCTGGATCCGAGTCTGGGGGTCACGATCGCCGTGCCCACCGAGCTTCAGGGCGAAGCGGTGCGGGTGACGATGCAGGTGTTCGACCAGGGCCTGTGGATTGACCGGGAGGTGGAGGGCTGGCCCGCGAATCTGGGCGGGGGACGATGGGGCCTCGGCACCGACGGCGCCAGTGGGGGCAGCAACATGGGCATCACCTTCGCCAATCGCGCCACCTGGCTCAGCTCCACCGGCTACGCCTACCTTCCCGCCCCGAGCGAGGAGCCGGCCATTAACCACGCCTGGAACGACTGGTGGGGCACCATGCACTGGGCGGGCATCTCCCGCCAGGTCGAGGAACTGGGCGACGGCGGCAGTTGGGACGACGTGGCCGAGCAGTGGGTCGCGCCCCAGCCGGGTGTCGGGCGGTGGACGAACTGGATCATGGACGCCGACGCCGACGGCAACGTCGCGATCTATCTCGAGGGCACGGACCCGGAGGATGGGGTCACGGGCAACATCGGCGGGCCGGTCGACACCGTGTACCTGCTCGGCGGCTGGCACGCGGAGCTGGGGGAGCTGTGGTTCGACGACATCACCATCGCGGCGCTCGAGCCCGATGTGCTGGTCGGCGACATGAACTTCGACGGCGTGGTGGACACCGGGGACGTGGCGCCGTTCGTCCTGGCGCTGACGGATGCGGCCGCCTACCAGAGCCAGTTCGAGGTCGACGAGGCGACGATGATCGCCGCGGGCGACGTCAACAACGACGGGGCGTTCGACACCGGCGACGTGGCGCCGTTCGTGCAGATGCTTGTCGGCGGCGGCGCCGCGAACGTGCCGGAACCGGGCAGCCTGGCGCTGCTGGGGCTCGGTGGCGTGCTGCTGCTGCGTCGGCGGCGCGCGGCGTAACCACAGCGTGATGCTTACCTCCCTCCGATGGGACCGGTCCGCCGGTCCCTTTTTTGTTTGCCCGGTCAGAAGGCGAATGACACGTCGATGCGCTGCCCGTCGTCGGGAACCAGGGCCTCAAATGCGGCGCGGGCGAGGCGCCATCTTTCGCGGACTTGGGGGGTAACGTCGTGGTGGGGTTGGCCCGCCAGATGCAGACGACGCCGTGGGCCGGCGTCGATCAGGATGACGTCATGGTCGGCGTGCAGCCGAATCATCCCTTTTCCGCTGTCCAAGTCGAAGGCGCTCCTGGAGGCAAGCTGATCGAGCGCCGCCTCCACGCGCTCAGCAGCGATCTCCGCCCGTCTCCAGATACGCTCGTCGGCGTCGACGGTGTAGCTGCTCCAGATCACCATGCCGTCGGCCCAGATGGCGAGTTGGACAAGCTGACGAATCGGACGCTCGTCAGCCTGGATCCAGCGGCGCTCGTCGATCCAACGCTGCGTGTAGACAACGGCAACAGGAGGCTCGGGCCGGATGTCGACGCGTGGCATGTGGAACGCGGCCGGCTCCGGCGCCGGCTCGGCAGGTTGTTCGCCGCCATCACATCCGAAAACGCACAGGGCGACGGCCGCGGGCCAAACCAGGCGAGGAAGCAATGCGGATGTCCGGGTCATGATCCCCTCCGCATCTCACGATCACGGCGCGTCGAAGCGATACAGCCGCTTCTTGCCCACGCGCAGCAGCACGTAGCCGTCGCGCACGTCGGCGTCGGTGATGCGGTGCGTCGGGTCGCTGACCTTTTCGTCGTGCAGGCGCACGGCCCCGCTCTGGACGAGCCGGCGGGCTTCGCTGTTGGAACTGGCGAAGCCGGCGTCGACGATCGCCTTGAGCAGGCCCAGGCCTTCGCGCCGCTCGTCGGGCGTCAGCGCGCGATGGGGGATGGCGTCGCCGGTGACGTCGCCGGCAGCGAAGGCTTTGCGGGCGCTGTCGCGGGCCTTGTCCGCCTCGCCCTGGCCATGGACGAGCCTGGTGACTTCGTAGGCCAGCGTCTCCTTGGCGGCGTTGAGCTCGGCGCCGGTGCCGGCGGTGAGGGCGTTGACCTCGTCCATGGGCAGGAAGGTGAACCAGGCGAGGAAGCGGGCGACGTCGGCGTCGGCGGTGTTGCGCCAGAACTGGTAGAAGTCGTAGGCGCTGGTGCGGGCCGCGTCGAGCCAGACGTTGCCGGCTTCGCTCTTGCCGAACTTGCCGCCGTCGGCGCGGGTGACCAGGGGCAGGGTGAAGCCGGCGAGCTCGGCGCCCGCCAGCCGCCTGCCCAGCTCGATGCCCATGACAATGTTGCCCCACTGGTCCTGGCCGCCGAGCTGGATGGTGCAGCCGTGGCTCTGGTGCAGGTGGAGGAAGTCGTAGGCCTGCATGACCATGTAGGAGAACTCGAGGTAGGTCAGGCCGCCGGCGTCCAGGCGAGCCTTGACGGACTCCATCGCAAGCATGCGGTTGACGGAGAAGTGGCTGCCGACCTCGCGCAGCATCTGGATCCAGCCTTTTTCGGCGAGCCAGTGGGCGTTGTTGGCGAGGAGGGCGGGGTTTTGGATGTCGGATTGAAAGGAGACGACGCGGCCGATCTGGTCGGCGATGGCGTTGGCGTTGTGCTCGATCTGCTCGGGGCTGAGCATCTGGCGTGCTTCGGTCTTGCCGGAGGGGTCGCCCACGAGGCCGGTGGCGCCGCCGACGAGGACGATGGGCCGGTGCCCGGCGCGTTGGAGGTGGGCCAGGGCGATGATGGGCACGAGCGAGCCGACGTGGAGGCTGTCGGCGGTGGGGTCGAAGCCGCAGTAGACGGTGGTCGGCCGGGCGAGGCGATCGCGCAGGTCGTCGTGCGTGGCCTGGGCGATCAGGCCGCGCTCGGTCAGGACGTCGTAGACGTTGGCGGTGGTGGCGGACATGGTTCGAGGAGTTTACCGCCCGGTGCCGGGCTTGTGCTCAGCGCAGATCGTCGGTGTCGATCGGCTGCTGGAGCTTGGCCAGCGTCGCGTCGTCGATCCAGGGCAGGGTCTGGAGCTTGTCGCGCAGCGACGCGGGCATGGGCTTGCCCAGGCGCTCGTGGCGTGGTCGGCTCTTCCAGCGGCGGTGGGCCCAGAGGTACTGGTCGGGCCGGCGGCGGACCATGAGCTCGATGGCGCGGGCGTAGCGGGCGGTGATGTAGAACAGCGGATCGCCCTGGCCGAGCCAGTCGTCGGGTCGGATGACGTCCTGGACGCCGACCTCGTACTGGAAGCGTGAGCCCAGGCGGTGGGCGTAGCCGCAGACGATGGGCACGCGGCATCGCATCGCGAGCAGGCCGATGGACTTGTAGCTCGAGGCCAGGTGGCCGAAGAAGGGCACGAACAGGCCCTTTTCGCCGGCGTTCTGGTCGGCGATGAAGCCGAGCGCCCCGCCGTGGCGCAGGACGTTGAGCATGCGTTCGGTGGCGTTGAACTTGGTGATGATCTGCAGGCCGCGTTTTTCGCGGATGCCCAGGAGCCAGCGGTTGATCAGCGGGTTGTCGATAGGTCGTGCGATGGCGGCGATGTCGTAGCCGAGCAGGGCCATGACGTAGCCGAGCACTTCCCAGTTGCCCAGGTGGCCGGTCAGGAGGATGGCGGGCTCGCCGGCGTTGAGCAGGGCCAGCGCCGGGCCGAGGTCGGAGATCTCCAGGTGCTGGGTCCAACTGTCCGGGTGCAGGACGCGTGGGGTGTGCAGGACCTCGACGCCGAGCTTGAGGAAGTGGGAGAAGGAGGCGCGGGCCACGGCGTCGACCTGCGCGTCGTCGAACCCGTCGAAGGCCAGGGCGACGTGGCGGCGGGCGCGATCGCGGT
>SKPT01000395.1 GCA_007119405.1 Phycisphaeraceae bacterium | reverse complement strand
GTGGCCGCGTGCCTCGTAGCGCACGAACAGCGGGATGACCAGCCCGTGGCCCGCCTCGTCCAGCGCGAAGCGCTCCGCCTGGGCGAACGTGGCCGGCGGTTGCGTTCGGAAGCTGAGCGCGTGCAGGACCAGGTCGAACCGGCTGCCGGGGGCGCCGATCACCAGCGGCGTGGCCTCGGCGCGGGCGAGCATCTGCCGCTCGAGCATTCCCACCAGCCCATGGACGCTCATGGGCAGCCCCAGCGCCACCGCCAGGCACAGCGCGAGGATGATCGTCCGGGCGCGGTGCCAGGCGATCGCGTGCCAGGCGAGGATGAGCGTGTCCCGGATCACGTCGCGGTCCCGTGAAACGTGGCGAAGTCGATCACCGGGTCGAACCCGGCGAGCAGGTCGTGGTCGTGGGTCACCAGAATGAGCGTGGCGACCCCCTGCCGCGCCTGCTCGCGCAGCAGCTCCAGGCTCGCGCGCTTCGACGCCGGGTCGAGATTGCCCGTCGGCTCGTCCGCCAGCAGCAGGCTCGGCCGCGGCAGCAGCGCCCGACACGTCGCCACCCGCTGCATCTCGCCGTGCGACAGCGCGGTGACGGGAGCGTCGAGCTTCTCGCCGATGCCCAGGGCCCCGGCAAGCTCGCCAAGCCGCTGCCCCGTCGCCTTGTTCCAGGTCAGCGCGTGGTGCAGGCGATAGGGCAGGCGGATGTTCTCGCGCACGCTCAGGTGCTCGATGAGCTTGAAGTCCTGGAAGACGAAGCCGACGTGCCGGATGCGAAACGTTCGCCGCGCTGCCTCGCTCAGGCGGGGCAGCTCCGCATCGCCGACGCGCAGCTCGCCGGCGTCGGGCAGGAGAATGCCGGCGAGCAGGCGCAGCAGCGTGCTCTTGCCCGAGCCGCTGGGGCCGACGAATGCCGCGTGCGCTCCGCGGGGCAGCTCCAGCCGCGCCACGCGCAGGCCAAAGCCCTGCCGCGGGTACTGGAAACACAGCTCGTGGATGCGGACGTTCATCGCGACTGCCGCAGGCGGGTGCGCACGGCCACGCGCTGCTCTTGCAGCGGCTCAAAGTCGGTGATGCGCCAGCCGTCGTCGACGGCCTCGACGCGGAAGATCGCCTCGTACCGGTTCGTGCGGCTGTGGACGTGGCCCCAGTGCTCCACGCTGCCCGTAACCGTCCACGTGCAACGGTAGGTGAAGCCCTGGCGCCGCCCCGCCACGGGCTCACGCCGACCATCGACCAGCTCGACGGCATCGACGCGCGACACGGCCCCGCCCTGCTCCTGCATCGTCAGGCCGCGCCGGATCTCGAGGTACAGGTCCTCCAGAAGCCGGCCGGCGACGCTGTGGGCGAGCAGGTCGTAGCTGCGCTGCTCGTCGCGCTGCTCAAAGGCGCGGTAGACGTTGCGATGCAGCGCCTGGAAAATTTCACGCGCCTCGTCCGCCGCCGGTGCCGGCGCGCTCTTGAGCGGGTGCGGTGTCTGAAGCCGTGCATGCGGAAACGCCACGGCCGCCACAAGAAGCAGCACGGCAGCAGACACCAAGCAGATGCGTCGACGCCGCGGCCCCGCCACGCCGGCGATCACCAGCATCGCCAACGTTGCGCCGGCCGCCACGAGCGACACCACGGGCAGCGACAGCCGCGGCGCCGGCTCTGGCGCGGGCAGCGACGCCAGGTCGATCGCCGGGCGCTCGCCGTCGCGCCGCCAGTGGTAGCGGTTGCGTCGCGGCATCAGCAGCACGTCGTCGCTCTCATCCTCGAACGCGTACACACGCGGGCGCAGGGCAGGCAACTGCTCGTCGAAATGCTCCCACGTCAGCTCCACCTCGCGCGGCGGCGCGGGCGTGGCGGGGGCGGGGTACGTCAGGATCACGCCGGCGCGGGCGTTGTAGATGCTCAATCGCCGCGGCTCGGCGCGCTGGCCGAAGTCGCGCACGCCGGGACCGAAGAACTCCGCCCGCGTCAACCGCGGCGCGACCGCCTCGCCATCGATGCGAACCTCGCTGCGTTCTTCGAGCCAGGCGAGAAGCGCCTCGCCCGCGTGCCGCTGCTCCTCAACGTCGATGAACGCCTCGTCGCCGCGCTCCAGATCGATCCAGCGCTCCAGTGTCAGCGCCGGGATCAGCAGCTCGTGCCGCACCTCGGTGTCCGTGATGTAAAGGTAGCTGTAGACGCGGCTGTAGCTCGCGATGCCCAGATCCTCGTCGCGCCGCTCGGCCAGGCGCTGCCGGGCCGCGTCAATGTCCTGCTCGATCTCGGCCGGGTCCAGCTCCCAGTCCAGCTCGAACGTGTGAGCCGTGCGATGGCTGAGCGTGACGATGGGCCCGACGCGCAGACCGTGCTGAAACACCCACACGTCCATCTCCGCGGGCACCGGCGGCTCCGGCCCGCCGAGGTCCTGCGTGACCGTGAGGAACGCCGGCTCATCGTCCAGCGCGTAGGCGAAGCGGTAGGTGATGTTGTACGCCATCAGGTCATCGATGTGGATGCCGCGCTCCAGCTCGTCGAGCTCGGCGGTGTCGATGTCCAGAAGCCGGCCCGCGAAGCGTCGGCCGTCGCCGTCACGCAGGTGCAGATGCTCGCGCAGGAACGCCTCGTGCTCGCGGGCCCGGACCTTGAGCGCCTCGCGCGGAAAGTAGAGCTCCTCGTCGTGCTCGAGCTCGTAATAGAAGATGAGGTCCTCGGCCATCACCTCCAGCTCCACCACCATGCGCCCGGGCTCGACGTTGACCAGCGCGGTCGTCAACGACACGGGGTGGCCCTGGGCCAGGCTGGCGATGCCCAGCAGGGCCACGAGCAGGGTAATCAGGCGCGGACGCATCATGGCTCGACGGCATCCGTCACGGGCGAGGCGGGTGGTCGTGCCTCGGCCGCGGCGCGCGGCGCCGGCTCGGCCGCATCATCGCCGCGCATGGCCACGCAGCTCCGCCCCTCGTACGTCGCGCTGAACAGCCACCACAACGCCAGCGGGCCCAGCACGTGGCTCGTACGAACCAGAACCTCAAAGTACTCCGACATCGCCTCGGGATACCCCAGCGACGTCATGCGCGACGCGGCCGTCACCAGCCCCCACAGCGCCAGCCACAGGCACAGCGCCGGCACGATCACCCGCCGGATCGCGCACACCCGGCACGGCGACGCCCACAGCCACCGCGGCACCAGCAGCGGCCGGGGGTAGATCAGCACCGCCGCCGCCACGCAGAAGTCCACGATCGCGATCACGTGCAGCATGCTCACTGCCGCCGCCTCGCTGACGCGCACGTCCAGCACGCTCGCGAAGCTGCCGATGATCAGGTCGATGAACCGCGGGCTGGCCAGCAGCGCCTGGTAGCCGTGGGCGAAGAAGACCGTGGCCACCAGCACACGCAGCAGGCTCGCCGCCGCCGTCGCCGTCCACGGCCGCAGCCACGTGACGCGCGGCAGCAGCACGAGGCACAGCAGCACCAGCGGCGCGCCGAAGCGCAGCGCATGCGACGGGATCGTCCATTCACTGTAGCGGTACCCCGCGTTGTGCCACCCGGCCGCCGCCTCGGCCAACGCGTAGCCCGCCATCAGCAGCAGCACCGGCCACAGCGGCTTCAGCAGCGTCAGCACCCCCGCCGCCAGATACAGCGACACCGTAACCCGCTCGATCAGCACCGCCGTGGTGTGCGGGTCGTCCCGGCCCGCCAGCAGCTCCAGGAACAGGTAGTTGCCGAACTGCGTCTGCCGCGCCGAAAAGACCATCGCGAACAGCGCCACCGCATGCGCCAGCACCGCCACGCGCAGCAGCCACGACGCCACCGTCACGCCGCGCGGCAGCGGCGGCGCAGGCGACGGGCCAGACGCCTCGGCCACGGACGCTGCCGCCGACACGTCGCTCATCGCGCCTGCCTCTGGTACACCCGCAGATGCACCGGCTCCCAGACGCCGCCGGCGTGGGCCGTGTTCATCACCCGAATCACGATCTCGTGACGCTCGCCCGGCGTGATGTGATCCGTGACGTCCAGCTCGAAGGGCTGGTTCCACCCGACGGAGCCGATGTTCTGCTGCCCAACGTACTCACCATCGATCCACACCCAGCCGGCGTGGTCGACCCCCTGGAAGTGCAGCGTGAGCTTGTCGCGATCATCGTCGATCTCGGGAAACTCCACGACGCGGCGATACCACCCGGCTCCGATGTAGTTCTCATCCAGCAGATTGCCCCACGCCGTCTCGATCGCAAAGGGCTTCCAGGTGTCGTCAGGCTCGGCCTCGTGCCAGCGATCGAAGTACCCCACCCGGCTCGGGTCGCGCCGGAACAGCCAACCCTCGGCAGGCAGGCGGAAGGCATCGACCTCGACGAGCGACTCATCATCCAGGCCCACCGGCAGGTGGAGTTCGGGCTCGTCGCGCACCGCGGCGAACGCCTGTTCGAGCCGTTCCGCCACCCCGTCGCCGCGGCCAAGGTCCATCATCATCGCCTTGCCGGGCTCCGAGTCCAGGCCCACCGTTTCAAGGGCGGTGGTCAGCGCGCGGATCGCGTCGCTCTCGTCGTTGCGGCCGGCCTCCAGCAGGCGCAGATGCTCGCCGGCCGCCCAGTCCGCGTGCAGCAGAAGCAACTGATACGCGACGCGCCGTTCCGCGTCCGCGGCACCGGTGTTCTCATAAATGTCGCGCACCACCTCCATGAACGCTTCGCGGGTGTCCGGCTCGTCGGGTTCGTACTGGGCCAGGTATTCACGCAGCAGGCGCACGACCAGGTCGCGAACGGCGGCCTCGGTGCCCTCGCGATCATCGAGCATCGCCGCCAGGTGGCCGATGAACGCCCCGGCGCGCTCCAGGCCGGTGTACGGCGACTGCACGCCGCGCGGGCTGAGCGTGAACTCGTCGACCACCTCGTCGTCGATGTTGATCGCCTGCACGTGCAGCCGGTCGCTGTGGAAGCTGATCAGGTGCGTGTGGTGGTGCCGGCCGGTCACCTCCAGATACCACCGGTCGGGGTCAGGATGGCGCTGCGGCACGCCGGCCCCGCCGTCGCCGAAGTAGACCACACCGCGCTGGTGATCGATCTGCCCGTCGAAGATCGGGTACGTACGCTTCAGCGCGTGGTCGTGCGACTCGTAGGCCGCGTCCAGCCCGTACTGCTCGAACAGCGGCACCCACGCCCGCCGCTGCGCCGAGCCGCTGCCGTAGTCCCGCACGCTCGGGTACGCCGGCCGGTGGTACATCGCCAGCAGCCACCGCTTCTCGGGGCGCAGCTCGGCGAGCTGCTCCTCCAGCCAGTCGCGCTGGTCGCCGCCGCGGCTGATCTCGCTGTTGAGCGTGATGATCGCCGCTTCGCTGTTCAGATGCGTCGTGTAGTAGTAGTCGTTCCGCCGATCGGGCCACCAGAACATCTCCTCGAACCCCACGTCCAGGTCATGGTTGCCGCGCGACGCGATGATCGGCAGCAGACGGTTGTCCGAGGTCGTGCTTGTCTCGGCGTGATCCGTCAGCCACCAGTAGAGCTGCGACCAGTACGCCCGGTTGGTGTAGTCCGCCCCGTGGATCATGGCCACGATGTCCGGGTGCTCTTCCACGAGCCGCGCCATCAGCGCGTTGACCTGCCGCCGCTCATTGTCCGGGTGCGTTCGACCCGCCGCGGGCGTGCGTGAGTCGCCCACGGCCACCACGCGCACGGGCCGATCATCATCCGGCGCCGTCTTGAAGTAGTACTCCTCCGAGGCCTCGCCGTCAGAAACCACCGTCACGTAGTAGCGCGTCGCCGGCTCCAGGTCGCCGAGAAACACGTTGTGGGTCCACGCATGCATGCCCGCCTCCTCCTCGTCGGCGCGCAGCGAGTAGGGCTGGCTGTGAATGCTCGGCAGACGCTCCCCGTATGCCTCCAGGTCTCCCTCACGCGGCTGCGTGTCCACGTACACGTGATGCGCCTCGCCCTCGGCCGTCGTCGTCCACGCGATCACCGCCTCGTGCGCCGGCCGATCCTTGAACAACACCCGAACATGAATCGGCTCGCTCGACGGCTCCAGCGCACGGATCGTCTCCGCGGACGCCGGCGAGACGGCCACGATTGCGGCGAATACGAAACCCACGATCATCGGTCGAAGCATGGTTGCCTCCTTGGTCTTTGCAATGGCCCGCCGGTTGCACTCGCGATTGTAGCGAATCCGGCCGCCAACCGGGCCGCGGCCATGAGAACCTCTCTGAGAAGCCCTGCTCGCGGCCCACCCGAACGCCCGGCTCAACGACGGTCGCGCCGATCCGCTGGCCACAATCCGCATGGCTTTGCTACATTGGGGCCCCATTCCGCAGACGAGCCCAGCGCGACCGATGCAACGACGCAACCGCCTGTAACGGACCAGGGTGCCCCATGGCCAGCACAAAGATTCGCAGCGTGCGTGCTTCCTATACCCAGGGTCGTGGAGCCGACTATCACGACCAGGCCGGCGGCCACTGGATCGACGACCACATCGCCACCCCGATGGCCAAGTACCCCGCCTATCGCGCAAGCCGGCAATCGTTCGGCCTCAATGTCCTGGGCACGCTCGTGGTCGAGATCGAAGCGGACAACGGCGTCACCGGCTTTGCCGTGAGCACCGGCGGCGAGCCGGCCGCCTGGATCGTGCAGCACCACCTCTCGCGATTCCTCGTCGGCGCCAGCCCGGACGACATCGAGCAGATCTGGGATCAGATGTACCTGTCGACCGTCTTCTACGGCCGCAAGGGAATCGTGCTGCATGCCATCAGTTGCGTCGACCTCGCCCTGTGGGATCTGCTCGGCCAGTTGCGGCAGGAGCCCGTCCACCACATGCTGGGCGGCGCCGTTCGGGACGAGATCGCCTTCTACGCCACGGGCGCGCGGCCAGACCTGGCGCAGCAGATGGGGTTCATCGGCGGCAAGCTGCCTCTGCATCACGGCCCTGCCGAAGGCGACGAGGGGTTCAGCAAAAACCTCGCCCTCCTGGCGGAGATGCGCAGCCGCGTGGGCGATGACTTCTGGCTCATGTACGACTGCTGGATGAGCCTCGATCTGGACTATGCAAAAAGGTTCGCCCACGCATGCGCCGAGCACCGGCTCAAGTGGATCGAAGAGGCCCTGCTCCCCGACGACTACTGGGCCTACGCCGAGCTGCGCAAGTCGGTGCCCGAGGGCATGCTGGTGACCACCGGCGAGCACGAGGCGACGCGCTGGGGCTTCCGCATGCTCCTGGAGATGGAGTGTGCCGACATCCTCCAGCCGGATGTGGGTTGGTGCGGCGGCCTGACCGAACTCCTGAAGATCTCCGCCGAGGCCGACGCGCGCAAGGTGCTGGTGGTGCCCCACGGCTCGAGCGTCTACAGCTACCACTTCTCCATCACGCAGCACAACAGCCCGTTCGCCGAGTTCCTGATGATGGCGCCGCAGGCGGACAAGGTCATCCCCATGTTTTCCCCCCTGCTGCTGGATGAGCCGGTGCCCCACGACGGCCGCCTGCGCCTGACCGATGCGCCGGGGTTCGGCGTGCGGCTGAATCCGCAGTGCACGCTCCATTCGATCCCCACCCGCTGACCGCCCCGCCGGCCGTCAACCCCCCCGCCACGCCCGCCCCCGCGGACGTTGGCCCCACGCTCATTTGCGCCGCCTTGCGACGCGCGGCCCTGCTCTGCCTTATAATGCGGGACATGGATTTCCGGAGGTCACATGG